>CALXJW010000005.1 GCA_944388725.1 uncultured Clostridia bacterium
TTAACTTCATGTCGTTAAGTTTTTTTTAGTTTTTTTGCTCTTACTCTTTCAATGGTTTTAAACTAACGAAAAAATTCTAAAAGGAAATGAATTTTTTATTCATTTCCTTTTTTTCCTCTTTTTAAATCAACTATTATAGCATTTTCATTATCAAATTCAAAAGTTGCATCTGTTGTGTCTGTTTGTATTGGATTTGTCTCTTCATTCTCCTTTTCAAAAATTACATGTTTAGGATCAAATTTAGATTTAGATACTTTTTCTGTCTCATCATAATTTGCAACTCCTGGTGTAAATTTAGAAAAATTATATTTCTTTATTGGTTGTTCTTCTTTATATTTTGCACTTAAGTAGCTCAATACTCCTTCTCCCACATTAAATCTACCAGAATCATCTTTTAATTTTATTGCAACATGTTTACTAGATAATGATCCTAATTTATTTGGTGGGAAATATAATTCCCAATCATATTTAACTCCACCATATTTAGCATCATATTCTAATTTATTCATATCCATAGAATTTGTGTATATCCATTTTCTTCTTTTTCCAAATTCTTTTGACCACCATTCTAATTCTCCTGGTATTGCATTTCCTAAGAATATTTTATTTGCGCAATTTGATAGAATTGTTTCTGCATATTTCATTTTTGGAGCATTTGCTTCTAATTGTGTTAAATTTTGTGCTGTTACTACTGTAGCTATTCTATATTTTCTATATATTGTAAATATGGCTTCTGTATCTTTACATATAAAATCCGGAAATTCATCAATATAACAGAAATTAGGTATTCTACTATCTTCATTTCCTGGCCTTCTTAATATTGCATTTTGCATTGATAAGATAAAGAATAATCCAAATGCTTTATGGCTTGTTCGTCCTAAATCTCCCCTTCTTGTACATACTAATGTTACTTCACCATCTCTTAAAACTTTATCAAAATCAATATTATTATATCTATTACATAATATTGATTTTACTCCAGGTAATCGTAATAAGTTATCCAACTGTGTAGCTGCTAAATATATGTATTTTTCCGTATCACTTTTGCCTGGTGAGTTTGAATAAAAATTCTTTTTAAAATATGCCAATTGTATACTATATTTTTCTGCTAATTCTTCATCTTTTTTCATTATTTCACACATTTTTTCTACTAGTTCGAAATTAGTAAGCATTTTTAACATATCTTCTAGATTTGGCAAATTACCACTATTTAATTTCGGATACATCTCTTTTAATATTAATGCTATGTTCTCAATTGCTTGTATTATAAATTCCTCTCTATATGCTTCTTCTATCTCTGGATGTGTATTTACATACATTCCCTTTAATACTGACGAAATAGTTACTGCAATCTTTGATGCATCGTCATATACAAAAGGATTTAAACCTATAGATTCTTTATTAGATGGATCTACTAGATTATATTTAATGTGAAAATTATTACACACATCAATTATTTTTGATGTTGATTCAAAATCTGGTGATATTGATGTTAATCCTAAGTTTCTATATACATACTCATTTCCTAATGATGATAATATCATATTTTTCATATATGCTTTATATATTGCTTCTTTTCCGTTAGCTGGCGTTATCATATTCAAATTAAAATTTTCATTTAAATAATCATTATCATAAGGTTTATTTAATGTTGCTATACCTGTTTTTAGTGCTGTATAGCCCATCTCTTTTGCACTTGCTAACAAAAAGGCTTTTTTCTCTAAGTCTTTTGCCATCATTGGTTCTAATAATAATGATGTTTTTCCTGTTCCTGAACCTCCACAAGCTAATAATGATTGATATCTACTTTTTTCAGGACAAATCATTTTCTTTCCACTTTCATAATCATTAGAAATATACATATCAAATGAAAAAGGCCCATGACTAGATTTTTTATTTTCTAAACTTATTCCCTTATAATCCCATATTGATCTTGTTTGATCTATGCTATCTGCAACTCCTAATTTTATCCATTTTATAACACCATAAAATGTTGTTAAAGGCAAAAAAATTGATAAAGCTACAAATGCAGGTTTTATAAGTTCTGAAAAATCAGTTACTAATTCAGTATAACCTGGAAGAGAAATTATAAAAATCCAAGCTGACATATTTAGCCATTGTGTAAACATTGAGATTGCTATTATGTATAATGTAACTATATAAGTAAAAAATAATGTTACTTTCATACTCTTTGAAGATGAAAACTCTGATGGTACTGAAAATAAATATGCAAATACAGGGCATGCTAAAGCTAAAGTATATTTTATTGGTCCCCAATATGACATTGCAACTCCTGTAAATATCATAAATAACATTTCTACTACTCTATCTACTACTATATACAATGATATTAATGTTAGTACAAATGTAGCAAAAGTATTTCTACTTGCGTTTATTTTTTTCAAAAACTTATCTATTAATTTCATTTTTTTCCCTTTCATTTTTTATATTTATACAAATATATTATCCTATAATTATCTTAAAATTACAAGCATTTTCCAAAATTTTATATAATTATTTCTAGTAAAAGTCCGCAAATCACTCCAATTACATATAACAGACTAACTATTTTAACATTTTGTTTTACATTTTTATTTGTTCTAAATAACACTAATATTCCAACTCCCGCATTTACTAGTAGTCCTGATATTAATATTGGCATAGTTATTATATTTTCTACATATAATTCTGTTATTATTACAGATGATGCGCAATTTGGTATTAGCCCTACTATTCCAGATATAATTGGTCCTAATATAATATTTTTACTTATAATATTAATAATGTTTTCTTCTCCTATTAAATGAATCAAAAAATTTATTATAAGTGTTGTTACAATAATATAAATAAAAATATTTACTGTATGCTTTATAGCAGAAGAAAAAATTCCTTTTTCACAATGGCAATGTTCGTGGTCACATATTTCCTGAATTTTTTCATCTTCTATTTTTTCTTTTTTTATTTTTCTTATTACAACATCAATTATTATACCTGCTAGTATTGCTATAAATAATTTTATTCCTAATATTGTCAATATTGTTGAAATCGGCATAGCTTCTGATATTAATATTGGCAACATTTCATCAGAGGTAGCTAAATAGACTGACATTAATGTTCCTAATGTTATTACTCTTGCAGCATATAAATTTGTTGCTGATACTGAAAATCCACATTGAGGAAATATTCCTACTATTCCTCCTAATATTGGTCCATATTTTCCTGATTTTTTTATTTTTTCTTTTACTTTTTGACTTGTTTTATGTTCTATATATTCCATTATTAAATATGTTACAAATAAAAATGGTATAAGTTTTATACTATCTATTGCAGTATCTTGTAATATTTCTAGTATTTCTTGCATTTTTTAATCCTCTCTAAATTTTATTGATACCATTCAAAAGTCCAATTTAATACTTTTACAGTATCGCCTTCTTTAATTCCTTGTCTTTTCAATTCATCTTCTATTCCTAGATTTTTCAAACTTTTTTGGAAATAATACATTGATTCATTATCATCAATATTTATTCTTCCCATTAATCTATTTATAGCTTTTCCTTCTATTATAAATACATCATTTTCTTTTCTAACTGTAAAATTATCTTTATCATCTTCTAATGTATAAACAACTCTTTCTTCAGTCTCTACTAATTCTTCTTTAGGTAAGGTTTTTAAGACTTCTGACACTCTATTTAGTAATTGCTCAATTCCTTCACCTGTTGCTCCTGAAATTTTATATATTTCTAGTCCTTCTTTTTTAGCTAATTCTTCTAATTCTTTATATTTAGTTTCATCTTGCATTATATCAATTTTATTGGCAACTATAATTTGTTTTCTCGTACTTAATTTTTCACTATATTTTTTAAGTTCATTATTAATTGTATAATAATCTTGAACAGGATCTCTACCTTCTGTTCCAGATACATCTATTACATGCAATAATAAACGTGTTCTTTCTACATGTCTTAAAAATTGTATTCCTAATCCTATTCCTTCACTTGCTCCTTCTATTATTCCTGGTATATCTGCTATTACAAAACTATCTCCATTTTTTGTTTTTACAACTCCTAAATTTGGTTCTATAGTTGTAAAATGATAATTAGCTATTTTAGGTTTTGCTTCTGTTACAATTGATAAGAAAGTTGATTTACCGACATTAGGAAATCCAAGTAATCCAACATCTGCTAATAATTTTAATTCTAATATTACTTCTTTTTCTTCTCCATCTTCTCCCGCTTGAGCAAATCTTGGTACTTGTCTTGTAGCTGTTGCAAAATGAGAGTTGCCTTTTCCTCCTCTTCCTCCCTTTAAAACAAGTTCTTCTTGTCCCTCTTTAGAAAGATCTGCAACAACCTTTCCTGTTTCTGCATCTTTAATTATTGTTCCTATTGGAACATTTATATATAAATCTTCTCCGGATTTTCCGTATTTATTTCCTCCACTGCCATTTTCTCCATTTTGAGCTTTAAATTTTTTAGTGTATCTAAAGTCTATTAATGTATTAGCATTCGGATCAACTCTAAAATAAATACTTCCACCTCTTCCACCATCTCCTCCGTCTGGTCCACCTGCTGCTACATATTTTTCTCTTCTAAATGTAATGGCTCCATCCCCACCATTTCCGGATTTGATAGTTATTTTTGCATAATCTGTAAACATTTAATTTTTCCTTTCTTTTATTCAAAATAATCTAATTTCATTGCTTTTTTTACTTTTTTCATTACTTTTTTAGCTTCTTCTCTTGCTTTTTCTGTTCCTTCAATTATTATTTTATCAACCAATTCTGGTCTATCTTCATAATATTTTCTTTTTTGTCTTATTGGTTCTAATGTTTTATTTATGTTTTGAGCTAATTGTTTTTTACAAGCAACACATCCTCTTTTTCCTGCTCTACATTCTTCACATATATTTTTACATTCTTCTTCTGTGCTGAATAATTTATGATAATATGAAACCATACAAACATCAGGATTTCCTAAATCGTCTTTTTTTATTCTATTTGGGTCAGTTACAGCACTCATTACCTTTTTGTTAACTTCATCTTCGCTATCTGATAAATATATTGCATTTCCCAATGATTTTCCCATTTTCTCATTTCCATCTAGTCCTTTTATCCTTTTAGCATTTGATAGTACAGCTTCTGGTTCTTTTAATATTTCTCCATATATACTATTAAATTTTCTTACTATTTCTCTACATTGTTCTATTAATGGTAATTGATCTTCTCCAACTGGTATTAATTCTCCATCTAATGCAGTTATATCTGCAGCTTGGCTTACAGGATATCCTAAAAATCCATATGTTACACTTTCTCCAAATAAATCTTTTTTCTGTGCAATTTCTGTTTTTACAGTTGGATTTCTTTCTAATCTAGCTATTGTTACTAAATTTGAATAAAATACTGTTAACTCTGCTACTTCTGGTATCATTGATTGAATATATATAGTTGTTTTATTCGGATCTATTCCTACTGACAAATAGTCTAAAACAACTTCTTTTACATTCTTCCTTACTTTTTCGGGATTGTTAAAATTATCTGTTAAAGCTTGAACATCTGCTACTAATATATATGGTTCATATTCTCCTGACTCTTGCATTTTTACTCGATTTTTTAATGAACCAAAATAATGACCAATATGTAATCTTCCTGTTGGTCTATCTCCTGTAACTATTCTTTTCTTTCCCATTATTTTCTCCTTTTTGCATTTTTTTACATTAAATATTATACTACATTTCATAAAAAAAATAAAGTAATTTGAAAAAAATAAAGGAGAAAATGTGCTTCTCTCCTTTATTTCTATCCAAAAATTCCTTTTTTCTTTATTGGTGGTTGTTCATTCATGGTTCTTGCAAGTTTTTCTAGTAATTCTCTTTGTTCTTTATTTAATCTTTTTGGGGTTTGTACTATAACTGTAAATACAAAATTACCTCTCGCATTTGAATTTAATGACTTAAATCCTCTCTCTCTAATTGTAAACTTTGTTCCAGTTTGTGTTCCTTCTGGAATTGTAAATGTTTCTGCGCTTCCATCGACCATAGGTATTTTTAAATTCGCC
Organism: uncultured Clostridia bacterium; assembly: GCA_944388725.1. Lineage (GTDB taxonomy): Bacteria > Bacillota > Clostridia > TANB77 > CAG-508 > CAG-269. Next base: position 6,054 of record CALXJW010000005.1, read on the forward strand.
CCTAATGTAGCTTGTGTAATAGTTATTGGCACTTCGCACATAACTGTTGTTCCTTGTCTTGAATATATAGAGCTTCTTTTTATTCTAACTGTTATATACAAATCTCCTTTTGGTCCACCTTTTTCTCCAGGTTCTCCTTCTCCTCTTAATACAACAGTTTGATTATCATCAATACCTGCTGGTATTTTTACTTTTATTCTAGGTTGTTTTCTTACAGTTCCTTTTCCTTTACAATAATCACAAGGTTCTTTTATTATCTCACCAGTTCCATGACATGCTGTACAAGTTCTTGTAGTTTGCATTTGTCCTAATATAGTATTTTGCACTTGTCTTACTGTTCCAGTACCATTACATGTCGGACATTTTGTTACTGTTGTTCCTGGTTTTGCTCCAGTCCCATGACATATATCACAAGTTTCTGGCCTTGTTATAACAATTTCTTTTTCTACTCCCAAAAATGCTTCTTCAAATGTTATTTCTAAATTCAAGTTTAAATCTGCACCTTTTTTTGGTCCTTTTGTTTGTTGCCTTGATGTTCTTCCTCCACCACCAAAAAATGATGAGAATATATCTCCTAAATCACCAAAATCTGAAAATCCATCAAATCCTGATGATGAATATGAATAATATCCTCCCCCAAATGGACCTCCAGCTCCACCACCAAATCCTTGTGGGCCATCTGGTCCAAATTGATCATACATTCTTCTTTTTTGAGGATTAGATAATGTTTCATATGCTTCATTTATTTCTTTAAATTTAGCTTCTGCTTCTTTTTTATTATCTGGATTTGCATCTGGATGATATTTTTTTGCAAGTTTTCTATATGCTTTTTTTAGTTCTTCATCTGTTGCACTTTTATTTACTCCTAAGACTTCATAATAATCTTTTTTTGCCATTTCTCTCCTCCTAATAAATTTGGAAGTTGGAGGTTGGTGCAAGGATTATTTCCTTAATTTCCAAACTCAAACTTCCAACATTAGCTTTTATTATTTATCATCTTCTACTTTATAGTCTGCATCATATACTGTTCCATCATTTCCCGCATTATTATCTGTTGTTCCATTTTCTGCATTTGAATCTGCTCCTCCGTTTGGATTTGCGTTTTTGTATAATTGCTCAGACATTTCGTAAAATACTTTTGTCAATTTTTCTGTAGCATCTTTTATTGCTTCTGTATTATTTCCATCAAGTGCTTTTTTTGTATTTTCAATTTCAGCTTCTATTTTAGCTTTTTCTTCGCCACTAATTTTGTCTCCTAATTCTCCTAATGTTTTTTCACTATTATATATTAAACTTTCTGCATTATTTTTAACTTCTATTTCTTCTTTTTTCTTTTTATCTTCTTCAGCATGTGCTTCTGCATCTTTAACAGCTTTTTCTATATCTTCATCTGTTAAATTTGTTGATGCTGTAATTGAAACATTTTGTTCATTTCCTGTTGCCATATCTTTTGCTGATACATGTACGATACCATTTGCATCTATATCAAATGTTACTTCTATTTGTGGCACTCCTCTTGGTGCTGCAGGTATTCCTGTTAATTGGAATCTTCCTAATGTTTTATTATATGCAGCCATTTCTCTTTCACCTTGTAAAACATGTACTTCTACACTTGTTTGACCATCTGCTGCTGTTGAAAATACTTGTGATTTTTTTGTTGGTATTGTTGTATTTCTTTCAATTAATTTTGTAAATACTCCACCATATGTTTCAATTCCTAATGATAATGGTGTTACATCTAATAATACTAAATCTTTAACATCTCCTGATAATACACCACCTTGAATTGCTGCACCAATTGCAACACATTCATCTGGGTTTATTCCTTTATCAGCATCTTTTCCTGTTATTCTTTTTACAGCTTCTTGAACTGCTGGAACTCTTGTTGAACCACCTACTAATAATACTTTGTGTATATCATTTGGTGTTAATCCTGCATCTTTTAAAGCTTGATTTACAGGTCCAGCTGTTGCTTCTACTAAATCATGTATTAATTCTTCAAATTTAGCTCTTGTTAATGTAACATCTAAGTGTTTTGGTCCTGTACTATCTGCTGTAATGAATGGTAAATTGATTTGTGTTTGTTGTACACCAGATAATTCTATTTTAGCTTTTTCTGCTGCTTCTTTTAATCTTTGCATTGCCATTTTATCTGTTGATAAATCAATTCCATTGTCTTTTTTGAATTCTGCAATTAAGTATTTTATTATTGCTTCGTCAAAATCGTCTCCTCCTAAATGTGTATTACCATTTGTAGCCAATACTTCAAATACTCCATCACCAATATCTAGTATAGATACATCAAATGTACCTCCACCTAAGTCATATATCATTATTTTTTGATCTTGTTCTTTATCCATTCCATATGCTAATGCTGCTGCTGTTGGTTCATTTATTATTCTTAGAACTTCTAATCCTGCTATTTTTCCGGCATCTTTTGTCGCTTGTCTTTGACTATCGCTAAAGTATGCAGGTACTGTTATAACAGCTTGAGTTACTTTTTGTCCCAAATAATTTTCTGCATCTGTTTTTAATTTTTGTAATATCATTGCTGATATTTCTTGTGGAGAAAATTTATCTCCTTCAATATCTACTTTTTCATTTGTTCCCATTTTTCTTTTTATTGAAATTACAGTATTTTCTGGATTTGTTACAGCTTGACGTTTTGCTATTTGCCCTACTAATCTTTCTCCATTTTTAGAGAATGCTACTACAGATGGTGTTGTTCTGTTTCCTTCTGCATTTGGTATTACTACTGGTTCTCCTCCTTCCATTACTGCTACACATGAATTTGTTGTTCCTAAATCAATTCCTATTATTTTTCCCATTTTAATCTACTTCCTTTCTTTGAGGTTTTACCTCGAATTTTATATTTTTAAAATTAATAACTCCTTTAATTTGCAACTACTACCATTGAGTGTCTAATAACTTTATTTCCTATTTTATATCCTTTTCGATATTCTTGCACTATTTCTTTTTCATTTTTTTCTGGATCTTGTATACTACTTACTGCTTCGTGCAATACTGGATCAAAAGTTTCTCCAACTGCTGGAATTTCTTCTACACCTTTAGATTTTAGTATGTCTTTAAATTGTTTTAGTACAAGTTCTACTCCTTTTTTATATTCTGTATCAGGTGTTTCAACTTTTAATGCATTTTCTAGATTATCTACTATTGGCAAAAACACTTCTATAATATCTGATAATATTGAATTATATAATGTTTCTCTTTCTTTTCCACTTCTTTTTTTGAAATTTTCGAATTCTGCTAAAACTCTTTTATATCTGTCATTTAAATCGTCAATTTCTTGTTGTTTCGGATCTATTATGCAATCATTTTTTTCTATTTTCTCTTCTTCTTTTTTTATTTCTTCTTCCATTTTTCAACCTTCTTTCTATTCATCATCTTCTTGTTTTTCATTCAATTTTTTGCTTATATATTTCATTACAGATATAACTTTAGCATAATTCATTCTTTTAGGTCCAATTATTCCAATTGTACCCAAATCCTTATTTCCTATTCTATGTTTAAATGTTACTATGCTAAAGTCTTTTAGCTCTTCTTTTTCGTTTTCTTCGCCTATATATACATTTATATCTTTTGCGAATCCTGTATTTAACATATCAGCCATCAATTCTTTTTCATCTAATATATTTACAAAGTTTTTGGCCACTTCTAAACTATTAAATTCTGGTAATTCAAATAATTTATTTGCTCCTTCTAAATGTATCTTTTCTTCTTCAACCACTTTTTTCATTTGCTCTATAATTGGTTTTATTAGATTTACACTATATCTCATTTCTTCTATTAAATATTTTTCTAATGGCTTATCAATTTTTGTTATAGGTTCTCCTTTTAATTTATTGTTAAACATATAACTTAGTGTTTGTACTTGATTTTCTGTTATATCTTCATCAAATTTTATTATTGTTTCTTTTACTAAACCAGAATCTGTTAATATGATTGCCATCATCATTCTACTACTTAATAAAACAAATTTTATATTTTCGATTTTTTGTATATCTGAGCTTGGTCCTATTGATACTGTTGTATAATGTGTAATTTCTGATATTGTACTTGATGTAATTTCTATGATATCTTCTAATTCATTTACTTTTGTTTCTAATTTATCACTTACATATTTTATTTCTTCTAAAGTCATTTTGTCATCTTCAAGTAATTCGTCAACATAAAACCTATAGCCTTTGGCTGACGGAACTCTTCCAGCTGATGTATGTGGTTTTTCTAGCAATCCTAGTTTTTCTAATTCTGCCATTTCATTTCTTATTGTGGCACTACTACATTCTAATCCTTCACAATTCATTATTGCATTTGAACTTACAGGTTCTGCTGTTTTAATATATTCTTCTATAATTGCTTGTAATACTCTTTTTTTTCTTTCATCCAGCAATTTATAGCCCTCCTTTTTAGCAGTCTTGTTTTTGGTTTGCTAATTTTCGTATATAATATACTATATTTTTTAGCACTTGTCAATATCTTTTGCTAATTTTTTTGTATTTTTTATTTACAACAAATTTCACCGCAAAAATATTATTTTACCCAAAAATATTTTTGTGGCGAATCATAAATTATACAAACTCTTCCCATACTAAATTAGCTAAATCCAATCCTTTATTTGTTAATCTAATATTGTTCTCATCAACTTTTATCAAATCTTCATTATATAATTTTTGTAATATGTTTCTATACAAATAAATAGGATTATCTCCAAATTTATTTTTAAAATCAGATATTTTTACTCCATCAATTTTTCTTAATCCCAAAAGCATAAACTCTTTTCTTATATCATCATCAGATTGTATTTCATTTATATTAATATTTTTTTCAAAACTCCTACAATTTACGTTTTGTATATATTCCTCTACATTTTCTGTATTTGAATATCTTATATAGTTTATATAAGAATGTGCAGCTGTACCAAATCCTATATATTCACTTTGAGCCCAACAATTCATATTGTGTTTTGATTCATAATCCATTTTTGCAAAATTTGATATTTCATAATGTACATATCCGTTTAATTCTAATGTACTCTTTACATACCAATACATATTTCTTTCGAGTTCTTCATCTGGCAATTCCAATTCACCAGTATCTATTTTTTTAGCTATTGGTGTATTTTCTTCTACTATTAAAGAATATACAGATATATGTTCAGGTTGCAATTCTATTACTTTTTGTAAAGTTTCTTTTATATCTTTTATTTTTTGATTAGGCAAACCAATCATTAAATCTACATTTATATTTTTAAATCCTACTTTTCTTGCAATTTTATATGTTTCTAAAAATTGCTCAAAATCATGAATTCTACCAATTTCTTTTAACAACTCGTCTTTTGATGTTTGTAAACCTATGCTTAATCTATTAATTCCACTTTTCTTATAATTCTTTAGTTTTTCTTCTGTAACAGTTCCTGGATTTACTTCTATTGTTATTTCCGCTTCTTTTAAAACATCCTTTTTCTTTATTTCTTCCATTAATTCTACTATGTATTTACTTTCTAAATAAGAGGGCGTTCCTCCTCCTATATAAATAGTATCTATTTCTTCTTTTATTTTCTGTGATTCTATTTCCTTTTTTAAAGCATTTATATAATTTTCTATTAAATCATCTTTATTACAAAATGATATAAAATCACAATAATAACATTTTTGTTTGCAAAAAGGAATGTGAATATATATACCAATCTTTTTATTTTCCATATGCTATCTCCATTATTTTTTTTAATCTATAATTTACACCTGATTTTCCTATTGGTGTTTTTAACATTTTTCCTAATTCTATTAAACTTAAATTTGGATTTTCTAGTCTTAAATTTGCTATTTCTTTTAAAGGCTCTTCTAATTTGTCAAATTCTTTAGTCTTTTTTAATTTTCTTATTGCTTCTATTTGTTCTATAGATGCATTTATTGTTTTATTTAAATTTGCTGTTTCACAATTTACTATTCTATTTATTTTATTGTTCATTTCTCTTTGAACTCGTATCTCTTCAAATTTTATAACAGATTTATGAGCACCAAGTAATGCTAAAAATTTTGATATTTCTTCTCCATCTTTTAAATATATTGAATATCCTTTTTTCTTTTTAATGATATTTCCTTTTATATCAAAATACTTTAACATTTTAATTATTTCTTCAGTATTCTCTTCTTTGGCAATACTCAACTCTAAATGATACTTGTTTTCTGGATTATTCATTGAGCCTCCGCCTAAATATGCACCTCTTATAATCCATTTGGCTTCTTCTTGTGAAACATTTTTTAGATTGATTTTATCTATTTTTTCTAATTCTTTTTCTTTAAAAATTATAGTAAAAACTTTTCCTTGTAGTGATATCTTATAATCATTTATTTTCAAATTACTTAATAATCTAGAAAACCTATTTATGTTATATTCATTTTCTGTAGTAAATCTTACATTATCTTTTTCTATATTTATGTGATTACTAATTAAATATCCTATTAACTCATATTCTACAGATTTTTTGTCAGCCAAATTTTCTGTTTTACTTATTTCTTCTTTTAATTCTGTTGAAAAAGACATATTACCCTCCTACTTTAGTTACAATTATTCTGTCATTACCATATAAATCTTTTTTGCAATATGTATTTATATACTTGTTTTCATTTTCTATTATTTCTATTACATCTATTTTTTGATCAAAACCAATTTCAAAGCACAAATAGCTTCCTAATTTTAAATACTCATATCCTTGTTTTACAATTTTTCTATAAAAATCTAATCCATCTATTCCACCATCTAATGCTATTTTAGGTTCTTTTTGTACTTCTTCACTTAGATAGTTTATGTCTTCTTTTTTTATATATGGTGGATTTGATACTATAATATCAAATTTCATTTTCTTTAGTTTTTCAAATAAGTCTGATTTTATAAAATTAACTTTTTGTTTTACTCTTAAAGCTTCTGCATTCTTTTTGGCTACTTCCAATGCTTTTTCACTTATATCTACCGCATATATTTTTGCATTTTTAACATTTTTAGCTATTGATATTCCTATTGCTCCACATCCTGTACAAAGGTCTAATATAACTGGATTTCCTATTTTATTTGCTATATTTATTACTTCTTCTACTAATATTTCAGTATCAGGTCTTGGTATTAAAACATTTTCATCTACATAAAAATCCATTTTCATAAATTCTTGCCTATGTGTTATATGTTGTAATGGTATTCCTTTTGTTAATTTTTCTATGTTCACAAAATATTCCCACTGTTCTTGTTTTGTTATTTCATTTTTATCATATACTATTATATATTGTCTTGGTTTTTTTAATATATATTGTAATAATAATCTTGATTTTAATTTTGGACTTTCTATTTTATTACTTTTTAGCATTATCATTCCTTTATTTAATGCTTCTTTTATAGTCATATTAGCACCTCCCTTTTTCTATATTTGTATTGTACCACAACAAATAAAAAAATGATAGATTATACTATCACTTTTTTATTTTTTAATAATTTATTTTCCTAATATCCTTTTTATTTCTTCATTTCTTTTTACTTTTTTAGTTGTAGTTTTTATTAGTTCTTCATCAGTTAATATCATATTTTTAATATATTTGTATGGTGGAAAAGTTTTATTTATTTCTTTTATTTTCTCCCATATAACTTTTTTAAGTTCTTCTTCTGTCATATTAGGATATTTCTCTTTTGCAACATCTTTATTATAAACTACTTTTACAGAAAGTTTTATATCATTCTTATCTTTTTCATCAGGTATTCCAAAAACTATACATTCTTCTACTATATCTAATCTATTTATAAGAGTTTCTAATTCTTCTGGAAATACTTTTTTACCATTTTTTAATACAATCATATCTTTTCTTCTACCAGTTAAGAATAAGAAACCATCTTTATCAAAATATCCTAAATCTCCTGTATAGAACCATCCATCTTTTAATACTTTATTTGTTTCTTCTTCATTTTCGTAATATCCTAGCATTACATTTGGTCCTTTTACTCTTAATTCCCCAATTCCATCTTCATCTTTATCTACAATTTCCACTTCTACATTATCCATTGGAATTCCTATTGAACCATATCTTACTTTTTTACAATTTTCTGCAGATATTACTGGTGCTGTTTCTGTTAAACCATATCCTTGAACTAGTTTTATTCCTAATTCATTAAACCCTTGTGCAACTCTTTTATCTAGTGGTGCTCCTCCAGATATAACAAATCTCATGCTTCCACCAAGTGCATCAATTACTTCTCTAAATAATTTTCTTCTTACATCAATTCCTAATTTTAATAAAAAGTTACTTACTTTTTTAGCTTTATTTATTAATTTTGTTTTACCTTTTTTCTCTATCTCTTGTTCAATTTTTTTATATATTGCTTCTACTAAAAGAGGTACTCCTACAAATACTGAAACTTTATATTCTTTTAAATTTTGAGCTACATATCTTAATCCATCTGGGAATGCAGTTGCTATACCACATGCAAGCATTACTATCATTTCTGTTGAACCAAATATATGATGAAATGGTAAAAATGCTAAATTTACATCTGTTGGTCTAAAATCTTCTACTAATAACATTGCATATACATTTGATGCTATATTATTTTGTGATAACATTACCGCTTTTGATTTTGAAGTAGTTCCTGATGTAAATAATAATATTGCCATTTTATATGGATCAATCTTAGCATTTACATATTCTTTTTTTCCTTTTTTCAAAAGATTTTTTCCGTCTTTTAATAAAGTCCAAAAGTCTTTATAATTTTCATTTTTGCTCATGCATATATATTCTTTTAAATTTGTATTATTTCTTCTTTTTATTTCTTCAATATTTTCTATATATTTTTCGTCAAAAACTACAACATCAGCTTTGCTTCTTACTAAACAACTTTCTAATTCGTCTACTTGTAGTTCTTTATCTAATGGTATTGAGACTATTCCTCCTAATAAATTAGATAAATGTGCCACAACCCACTCATATCTATTTCTACCAACAACTGCTATTCTTTTATTTTTATAGCCTAAATCATATAATTTTGTTCCAAATGAATTTATATCTTCCAATAAATTTTTATATGTTTTATTTTCGTATGTTACTTTATCTCCATTTTTATGTTTTATTATAAATGCTATATTTTTTGAAAATACTTTGGCTGAATTATAAATTATTTCTTTTATGTTTTTAAACTCTGTTGCATTAAAATATCTTTCTCTTTCCATTCTTTCTTCCTTTCTTGAAAACTTAAAGGAATGTTTCAGTTTAGATTTGAATGTTTTATAAGCTATCCCAAATTCTCCATCTAGTTTTCGTTACTAGATTATCACATTAAAAATAACTTGTCAAGAAATTGACTACTTTTTCTAATAATTCTTTAGTACAAAAAAACTACTCAAAAAGTAGTTATTTTTGTTTGATATATTTTATTTCAAATATTGTTCCTTTTCCTATTTCAGACATACATTTTATATATCCATTATCTTTTTCTATTATACTTTTGGCTAATGCTAAACCTATTCCTATACTATTTTGAGATGCGTTTTCTCCTTTATAGAATCTTTCAAATATATGTTTTAAATCTTTTTTATTAATACCAACTCCTTGGTCTTGAATTGTTATTTTAGTGTAAAAAATATTTTCTTCAATACTTATATGAATTTTTTTATTTTCTGGTGTATGTTCTATACAATTTTTTATTATATTTGTTAATGCTTCTTTTTCCCAATTATAATCTCCCAAAAATGTTTCTTCTTTTCCATTAATAATTATTTCTTGGTTTTTTATTTCTAATGGAATTGATAAATTATCTTTTACATCTTCAACTAATTTTTTGACATTTATTTCTTGTTTTATAAATTCTACTGTATCTGAATCTAATTTTGATAGTTTTAATAATGATATTACAAGCCATTTTATCCATTCAATTTGTCTGTTTATTTCATGTATGAATTTTTGTCTTGTTTTTTCATCCATATTAGGATTTTCAATAATGTTGTCTAACATGATTGATATAGAAGTTATTGGCGTTTTTATTTGATGTGATATATCTTCTAAAGATGTTTGCAATACTTTTTTATCTTTGTTTGAATTTTCTGCTTGCTCTTTTAACATTATTGTTATTTTATATAACTCATTTTTTAAAATGCTTAATTCATCTTCTTTGTTTTCTTCAATTTTTAAATTATAATTCTTTTTATTTATTTCTTCTATATAATTTATAATATCTTTTATTTTTCTATTTTTATTCTTTAAATATATAATAAATATTATCATTAATATTATTAAATATATTATTATTGTTGCTATATTTATTATTATTGATTCATTTTTTTGTTTTTCTATTCCTTTTATTGAAGAGATATCTTCAGTAATTCCATATTTCTCTAAAATATTATATCCTAATTGTATTGAATCTTGTTTTAAATTTAATATTGATATTATTTCTTGTTCTTCTATTTCAGGATTGTTTTGTTTTAATGTTCCAACTATATTTGCTATTACTATATTTATTTTGTTTTGATATATATTATATTGATTTATTGTAATTGCTATATTTATAATTATTATCAAAATAGTTACTATAATTATAGATATAAATATTTTTTTGTCTTTTAATATATTCATTATTCATCTACCACCCTATAACCTATTCCTCTTACTGTTTGTATTATTTTTCCATCTTTATCGTCTAATTTTTCTCGTATTCTTTTTATATATACTGTTAATGTATTATCATTCACAAAATTTCCTGCTATATCCCATATTTTGTCTAAAAGATTTTCTCTTGTTACTAAAATATTTTTATTTTTTAATAATAATAACAATATTTTATATTCTAGACTTGTAAAAATAATCTCTCGTCCATTTTTATATACTTTAGCTAAATTATCATCTATAACTATATCTTTACATTTAATTTGATTTTGTTCTTTATCTGTATTTGTTTCATATCTTCTTAATACACTTCTTATTCTCGAAATTAGTTCCCTTGTTCTAAATGGTTTTATAACATAATCATCTGCCCCCATATCCAATCCTTTAACAACATTTGTTTCTTCATCCCTCGCTGTTAAAAAGATTACTGGTATATTGGTTTTGTTTTTTACTAAATTACATACTTCAAATCCGTCTCCATCTGGTAATGTTATATCTAATAAGCATAAATTAAATTCTTCCTTTTTTATTTTTGCTTGTGCAGTTACAACATTTTTTGCAATTTCCACCTCAAACTTTTCTTGTTCTAACGAATATTTTAATCCCATTATTATTGTTTCATTATCTTCTACTAATAATATTTTTAACATTTTATTACCTCATTATAATTATATATTAAACGCCCCAAAGCATGGTAACACCTTGCTTTGGGGCTGAGATCAATCCTTACTTTGTTTCCTCCTCCTTTAGAGCTTGCTGGCAGAGCCAACTGGAAAACCCTACGACAAAGAGCAAAGATAGGAACCCTATAATGCCTAAGACTCTATCTATTGGTCGTCCCTGCCTTAAATCAATCAGCCCAATAGACCATAGGGTATATGCAATTGCTAAGTTACGTAGTGCTCTGTACAGGTGGTATTGCCTTATTCCTTCGGCGGAATAATCGTCTCTTTTCTTTCTTTTGTCTGCTGGGACATAGGCACTCCACCTGTAGCAGTCTAATGCTGCCAGCAGTATGAAATAAACCACAGCAACCACCACGACCATATTTGGTTTTAAGTGTTTCTCCGCCATTTGCCAGCCCAGTGGCAATATTGCGATTATACTAAAAAACATTGCCACTACTTTGGATTTCCATTTGTTCCGTTGAGTTTCCATAAGAACCCTCCCTTATTTTTACTGTTGTAGCTCTTGAGCCCAACATATATATGATACCCTATTTTTCACATAAAGTCAAATGTTTAGCAAAGTTATTGCACTTTTATTTTTTTTATTATATAATTGCTCTAATATTAATTTTGGAGGTATACACATTAATGGAACATTGGAGTGTCGAAGATTATAAAAATTTCACTAATTGTAAACAAAGAAAAAGTAAATATAGAGCAAATAAAACTTCTGTTGATGGTCATACTTTTGATAGTCAAAAAGAAGCAGATTATTATTGTGAATTAAAACTAAAATTACAAGCTAAAGAAATTAATGGCTTTTGTCTACAACCCACTTTTATGTTAGCCCCAGGGTTAAAGTATAAAGCAGATTTTATAGTTTTTAATTCTGATAATACTTATAATGTAATTGATGTTAAAGGTGTTAAAACAAAAGAATATATTGCTAAAAAAAAGGTTTTCGAAGACAAATACAATATGAAGATTACAGAAATTTAGAAATGGCTTTTCAAAATTTTTGTAATCTTCTATTTTTATTGTTGTTGTTCTAATATATTCTCTTTTTCTTCTTCTGTTATATATTCATATTTTACCATTTTTTCTAATACTTGTCTTTGTCTTTGAGTTGCTAAATCTGGATTTTTTGTTGGAGCATATACAGATGGAGCATTTGGTATTCCTGCAAGCATACTACTTTCATATTCATTCATTTCTATAGGTTCTTTATCAAAATATCCATTTGCAGCTTCTTTTACACAATAATATCCATCTCCAAAATAGCTTGTGTTTAAATAAAGCTCCAATATTTCATCTTTACTACAATTATCTTCTATTTCAAACGCCATAAATATTTCTGCAATTTTTCTTAAAAAAGTTTTGCTTTGGTCAAAATATATATTTTTAGCCAATTGTTGTGTTATTGTGCTTCCACCTTCTCTTAATTCCATATATCGTATATTTGTATATATTGCTCTACCAATAGAAATTATATCTATTGCACCATGATTATAAAATCTATGGTCTTCTACAGCTATTACAGCATTCAAATAAAATTTTGGCATATCTTCTATTTTAGTATAATTTTCTTGTGATTTTATTTCTGCAACTTTATCTTTTACACTTATTTCATCAAGAGCTTGTTTATATATTGTATATCCTTTATATGTTATTATTGAACCTGCAATTATTACAATTAAAATTATAAATATTATTATATTTTTTACTACTTTCATATTATCACCTTAATTTTATTTTATTTTAGAAATGTGACTATTAAGTGACTATATTTTAAAATATTTTTGGTATAAATATTATTAATCCTATTATTAATGCTCCTATTGCTAAAACTAGCACAGCAGCTGCCGAAATATCTTTAACCAATTTTGCTTTTTCATTTTTTTGAGGACTTACCATATCAACTATTGTTTCTATTGATGTATTAAATATTTCTCCTGCTATCACTAAAACTATTGCAAGAACACACATCATCCATTCTAAAGCATTTATTTTAAAAAATATTCCTGCTATTATAACTACTATCATTGCTAATATATGAATTTTCATATTTCTCTCTGTTTTAAACGAAGATATAATTCCTTCTATTGCATATTTAAAACTATTAATTAATTTTTTACATTCTTTTTTTGGATTCATATTTCCTCCTCATTTTTAGAAACTCTCTTAATTGGTATAAAATTTTCTGCAAATTTATATTTATCTCTATTATGTATATAAAAATATCCAATCGTTGAAAATACAACTGCACCAATAAAATTAACTATTAAATCTTTCATAGTATCTATTATTCCTATGTCTAAATATCCCCCTGAAATAACTGTTTCTGTTATTTCTCCTTGGTTATCACTATATATTACTGTTTGATATATATTATCTACAACTACTGGCTTGTTTTTTCCCTCTGGTTCTAATTCTACAGTTGATATTGTTTGTATTATTCTATCTTTTTGCATATCATATTTTAATAATTGATCAGCTCCAAACTCAAAAAATTCCCACAAAACACCTATTGTCATTGAAAAACAAAATGCTACTAATGACACAAAAACTGGTGATAATTTTATATGAAATTTTTCTGAATTATTTAATATATCTATTAATGAAAATCCTATTGCTGCGCATAAAAATCCATTTATTGTGTGTAATATTGTATCCCAATAAGGTATTTTACCATAGAAATTTTGGATTTCTCCTAAAATTTCTGCTGAAAATATAAATAATAATATTATTATTTCTAATAAATCTGGTAATTCTATTTTTAGTTTTTTATTTATCCAATATGGTATTGTAAATAATATTAATGTTAAAAAACATAAAAATACATCTGCAAAATTCCCTTTAATAAATTGTAATACCATTGTTATTATTACCAATATTCTTAATGTTAAATACCATGTTATACTAGATTTTTTATTACTTCTATAAAACTCTTTCATTTTTTTAATCATAATTAAAATCCTTCCTTTTTAGTTATTATTAGGATTATATTTTAAGTCTTCTTTATCATATTGTGAAATTTTTAATCCAACTTTATCTCTCATATAGTCTAACAATAGAATCATAATTATTGTAGTTATACACCCAATTATTATAATAGTATATGAAGCTAATGTAACATTTAAAAAAGCTGCACCTATTAAACTAATAATAATCGAAAAAATACTATATAATATATTTCTAATTGTTGCTAATTTTGTTCTTATTCCTTTAATTGTAAAATTATTTAAATATCTATATATTAGTACATTATAAGCTCCTTTGATTCCTCCTTGGAATATAAATAAACATATTATTACATATGTGCCAAGCAATGATACTGAAATATTTGATAATATTCCTATTATTATGCAAGATATTGTTAGAGGAATTCCTAGAAAAGCTAATGTATGATTTTTCAATTTTTTGTTTATCATATTTTGCGATTTTGACATAATTGAAGCTATAACTTGAGATAAGGCAAATATTATTCCAAAATGTTGCTCTGGTATTTGTATTTGATTTAATACTCCACTTCTTAATGTTGTAATATTATATAATAATCCAGACATTAATCCAAAAAACACTAATAATGCTCTCATTCTTTTAGATTTAATAGAAAATTTTATTGCTTCTTTTAAATCTTTAAAATATTTATGAATAGTTGTTTTATTTTCCTCTTCTTCGTTAGGTAACTGGATATTTCTGAATTTTGTTGATAATATTGTAGAAAATAAATTAGCAATAAAACATAATGTTATTGGGAAATATGGATTAATTACATATGCAAAACCTGCAATTATAGAAGTGATTGCATCTACTATATAATATCTAGATGCTCCTAATCCATCTATTGTAGAATATAATCCACCTCTTTTTTTACCTTTTGGTAATGAATCATATAATATGTTTGTTTCACATATGCCCTTGATAACATATCCTATAGCATCTATAAAATATGCTATTAATAATTGATTAAAACTATTTATAACTATTAACATAAATGAGAATATACACATACAAATATTTGCAAAAATCAAACTTTTCTTTTTACCTATTCTATCTACTAAAACACCAATAGGTATTTGAAATATTAAACAAGAAGCGGTAAAAAATGCTTCTCCAAGCAAAACTTGAGAGGCAGAAAAATTTTTAGCTTGTGTTAAAAACAAAAATATAATTGAATAATAAAACAATAAATCCCAAGATATCATTTTATATATTGGATATAATCTTGTATTTATTTTTTTATATCGTATTTCTTTTGTTTTATTCATTTTCTACCTCTCTTTATAATTTTATCTTTAATTTTTTATTAATCTTTCTGTCTCTTTAGCAATCATTAATTCTTCGTTTGTTGGTACAACATAAACTTTAATTTTAGAATCTGATTTTGATATTTCTTTTTCTTCTCCTCTCATATTATTAGCATTTTCATCTATTTTAACTCCCATAAATTCTAATTTTTCACAAATTCCTTTTCTAATATTTATTTGATTTTCACCAACACCACCAGTAAATATTATATAATCTATTCCATTCATTGCTACTGCATATTTAGCAACATATGATGCAATTTCATATTTGAATTTTTCTATTGCTATACTTGCTCTTTCATTATCAGAATAAGATTCTGCTTCAATTACTCTAAAATCTGGTGCTAATCCAGATATTCCTTGTACTCCAGATTGTTTATTTAATACATTTTCTACTTGTTCTGCTGTTAAATTTTCTTTTTTCATTAAAAATGTTACTACTGATGGATCTAAATCTCCTGAACGTGTAACCATTGGTATTCCTCCTAATGGAGTTAATCCCATGCTTGTGTCAACAGATTTTCCATATTCTACCGCACATATACTTGAACCTTGACCTAAATGGCATGTAACAATTTTTAAATTTTTAATGTCTTTTTTTACTATTTCTGCTAATCTCTGAGACACATACATATGTGAGGTTCCATGAAATCCGTATTTTCTTATTCCATATTTTTCATAATATTCATAAGGTATTGGATAAATATATCTTTCTTTTGGCATTGTTTGATGGAAGGCTGTATCAAATACTCCTACCATTGGTTTACCTGGCATTACTTTTTTACATGCTTCTATTCCAATTATTCCTGCTGGATTATGTAATGGTGCTAAATCTATACATTCTTTTAACACATCAACAACTTCATCTGTTATAATTACAGATTCATTTATTTTTTCTCCACCATGTACTAATCTATGTCCTATTGCATTTATTTCATCTAGATTATCAATTACTTTATATTCTGGATTTATTAATTGTTTTAAAGTAAAATCAACTGCTTCTTCATGATTTTTAGCTGGATGTTTTATTTCTATTTTTTTATCATTTACTTTATGAGTGATAAATGCTTCATCTTCCCCTATTCTTTCATATTTTCCAGAAGCTAAAACTTCTTCTGTTTCCATATTTATTAATTGATATTTTAGTGATGAACTACCACAATTTAAAACTAATATTTTCATTTTAATTTCCTCTTTTCTTTTAATTTTTTACTATTTTCTCAGTTTCTTGGGCTATCATTAATTCCTCATTTGTAGGAATTATAAATACTTTTACTTTGGAATTTTTTGATGATATTTCTTTTTCTTCACCTTTAACATTATTTAATTTTCCTTCGATTTCTACTCCTAACACACCAAGTTGCTTGCAAATTTCACTTCTTGTATAAGGAGATTTTTCTCCAACACCCGCAGTAAAAGTTAATACATCAATTCCTCCCATAGCTACTGCATATTTTGCAATATAACCTGCAATTGCATAATGATATGCGTCTAATGCTAGCTTAGCATATTTTCCTCCTGCTAGTGCTTCTGCTTCTATATCTCTAAAATCTATTGAAACATTTGAAATTCCGAATACACCTGATTCTTTATTTAAAATTTCTTCTGTTTCACTTGCTGATAAATTTTCTTTTTTCATTAAATATGTTACAACTGATGGGTCTAAATCTCCAGATCTAGTGCCCATTGGTATGCCCCCTAAAGGAGTTAATCCCATACTTGTTTCAACTGATTTCCCTTCTTTTATAGCACAAATACTAGCACCTTGTCCTAAATGACAATTTACAATTTTTAATTCTTTTATATCTTTTTTTAATATTTCTGCCACTCTATTGGCAACATATTGATGAGATGTTCCATGAAATCCATATTTTCTTATTCCATATTTTTCATAATACTCATATGGTATTGGATAAATATATTTTTCTTTTGAAATTGTTTGATGGAATGCTGTATCAAATACTGCAACCATAGGTTTATTAGGAACAACCTTTTTACATGCTTCTATTCCTAATATTGCTGCTGGATTGTGTAATGGTGCTAAACTTTCATTGTTTTTAATTTCTTTTATGACATCTTCAGTTATTAGTACTGAATCTTTGAATTGCTCTCCTCCATGTACTACTCTATGTCCAATAGCATTTAATTCATCTAGATTTTTAAATACTCCATAATTTTCACTTGTTAATCTTGATATTACAAATTGAATTGCTTTTTCGTGATTTTTGGCAGGATGTTCAAATTTATGTTTTTCTCCATAAACATTATGTGTTAAAAAAGAATTTGGTTGTCCTATTCTCTCATAATATCCCTTTACTAGTCTTTCTCTAGTTGTTGTGTCTATTACTTGATATTTTAATGATGAACTTCCAGAATTAAAAACTAATATTTTCAAATTTATCACACTCCTTTCTAGAAGTACAAATTATTTATTCTTTTATTGACATTGAGCTTGAACTGCTGTTATTGCAACAACACCAGCAACGTCTTCTGCACTACATCCTCTTGATAAATCATTAACTGGTTTTGCAATTCCTTGACAAAGAGGTCCATATGCTTCTGCTTTTGCTAATCTTTGTACTAATTTGTATCCTATATTTCCTGCACCCAAATCAGGAAATACTAATACATTAGCCTCTCCTTTTAATTTACTATTTGGTGCTTTAAATTCTGCTATTTCTGGTATTATTGCTGCATCTAATTGTAATTCTCCGTCTACTATTAAATCTGGCTCTTTTTCTTGGGCTTTTTTTGTTGCTTCTATTACTTTTTCTGTTGATGCTGAATGTGCACTTCCATAAGTAGAATATGATAACATTGCTACTTTAGGTTCTTCTCCTATTAATTGTTTAAAACTCTTACTTGATGATATTGCTATTTCTGATAATTTCTCTGCATCTGGTTCTTCATTTAATCCACTATCTGCAAATATAAATGTTCCATTTGCTCCATATTCACAATTAGGTACTACCATAACAAAAAAAGCTGAAACCAACTTAGTATTTGGTGCTGTTTTTAAAATTTGAAGTGCTGGTCTTAATGTGTCTGAGGTAGAATGTGCAGCTCCTGATACTAGACCATCTGCTTCATTTAATTTTAACATCATCATTCCATAATATACTGGGTTTAGTACTAATTTTTTAGCTTCTTCTTGTGTAAGACCTTTATTTTTTCTTAATTCATATAATTCGTTTGCATAATTTTCCGTGTCTTCTGATGTTTCTGGATTTATTATTTTTATTCCAGATATGTCTATGTTGTTTTCCTGTGCTATTTTAGTTACTTTCTCTGTGTCTCCTATTAATATTACATTGGCATATTGTTCTTTTTTTACTATTTGTGTTGCTTTTAATATTCTTATATCTGTTGCTTCTGGTAATATTATAGTTTTTATATCTTTTTTAGCACGTTCTTTGATTTGATTTATAAAAGACATTTTTATTCCTCCTTTTTGTTTTTACATTGTAACTATATCATAATTAGGATAAAAAGACAATATTTTTCTCTAGATTCAACAAAAAGAAAAAAATTGAGAGATTTCAAAATCACAGCGTGATTTGAATCTCTCAATTTATCCTCCAAAATAAGAATACTCATTTTCTTCTGGATTTAATATATAATTCTTGTCTAAAGTTTCTTTGTTAATTACAGATAATGTTTTATCTACACTATCAAGTATATAGATTTTAGAATCAAAATCAAAAACTAAACATCTTGAATATCTCTTTTCATTATCTCCTTTAACTTCTTTCCATACTTTTTCTATCTCAACTTCTTCGTCCTCAATTATTGATCTCATGTATTCGCAAAAGCCTTGAGAATCAATATTATAGCTATTTAATATCTCTACAACACGTTTAAAATATTCAATAATATTGTCTTTTAGATTTTGTTTTGCTTTTTTAACTTCTACTAATTCATTTAGCTTGTCTTTATTAAATTTCTCAACAGCCTTTTGAAATTTTCCCAAGTCATCTCTTAATATTTTTATTCCTTTTATTGTTAATCCCATTTTTAATCTTGTTAAATCTTTTATACTATTAAAATCATCTAAATCCAGAATAACACTATATTCTTTTCCTGTTAGACCAACAACATAATGTGTATTTTCTTTATCCCCAAGCATAAAAGCTTCTAAATTATCGTTTTCTTCTAATAGTTGGTTTATTGCTTTTGCATAAAGCCTAGCAAACTCATAGCATACTCTTCTATTATGTTTTTTTCTATTTGCTTTCCATTTTTCATCAACTATTCTTCCATACCAATCTACAGCTATATATTTTATATTATTTATATCGCTTGCATCTTTTCTAAAGAAAAATAATACATTATCATCATAAATATAATTCAAACATATAAATTTATAAACTTCTAAAACTTTTTCTTCAAAACTAAGTGTATTATCTTTTAATAATTTTTCTACTAAAGTTTTAATTGGCTCATCCATTTCCCATTTTACTTGATCATATTCAATCCAATCTTCTGCTAATTCTCTATTGGGTTCTAATATTATTTTATAATCTCCTTCTAATGATTATCTCTCTTCATTATAAAATTTTCTTATATATTCATCTCTCATTAAAAATTCCTCCAATTTTAATTTTTTATAATGTTAGTAAAAAACAACTTATCTCAACAACAAATAAAACTGCATTTAGTATAACATAAAAATATTAGTTATAAAATATTTTTACTACAATATTATATTTTTGTAATGAATATTTAACCAATTAAACAAAATAAAAGAATAACTTTTTGTTATAATAATTTATAATCCCAAAAGTTATTCTTTTATTTAAGTTATATTTATATCGTTAAAGTTAA
>CALXJW010000006.1 GCA_944388725.1 uncultured Clostridia bacterium
GCTATTATTAATTTATAAAATAGAAAGGATGTAACAATTATGAAAAAAATATTATTTTATACAAATGGTATCTATAGAGGTGGCATAGAAATGGCTTTATACAATTTAATTTCACATTTAGATGCAAATAAATATAAAATATATGTAACATATACTGACAAAAATACATTTAAAATTTTAGAAAAAAAAATAGGTAATTATTGTGAATATATAGAAATTGACCAAGAAATAAATGTAGATATTTTGATTTTTTGTAATTATGTATCCAAATATGCAGAAAAAAATATAAAAAATATAAAATATAAGAAATCATATTTTTGGTTTCATTGTTTTGGTGAAAATCAAGAAAACTTTTTAGAAAAAGCATGTAAAAACAATTTAATTGATAAAATTATTACCGTATGTGATAGTGTAAGAAAAGAATTATTAAATATAGAGTATTTAAAAGGTCAAGATAATAAAATTATAACTATAAAAAATATATTAGATTCAGAAAAAATCAAAATCAAAGCTCAAGAAAAAGTAGACATTTCAAGAGCTAAAGACTTAACAATGATAACAATAGCAAGATTAGTAAAAGAAAAAGGATTTCAAAGAGTAAAAATATTACTAGATTATTTAACACAACAAAATATACATTATAAACTTTTAGTAGCTGGAACAGCAAATACAGAAGAACAAGTTTTACAGATAAAAAATATGTTTAAGGATGATAACAATGTTATATTTTTAGGTTATCAAGAAAATCCTTATAAATATCTAAAAATATGTGATTACAATCTTTTATTAAGTGATAGAGAAAATATGAGTTTATCAATGATTGAATCTAAAATATTGGGAATTCCAAATATTGTTACTGATTTTGCATCAGCATTCGAAGAAGTTAAAGATATGGAAAATGGTTTTATATTAAGTAGAAATGATACACTTTCATATAAAGAAAGAATTCCACAAATTCTAAATGAAAAACAAAGATTAAAAGAAAATTTAAAAAATTACCAATATAACATTAATGAAATATTATATCAATGGGACAATTTAATATATTATGATAAATAGCCAAATGAAATATATATTATTATTTAGATAAAAACTTAAAGAAAGTCAACAATAGACTTTCTTTTATTGTGCAAAATATTCTTTTATTATTCTCATCAATTCTTCTTTATTGTCTGTATGATTTATTAAATCTCTAAACTCACTAGAATTAGGCATATTTTTAGTATACCATGATATATGTTTTCTCATTTCATTTAAAGCTACTTTTTCACCCTTTTCTTTAATTGCTAATTCTATATGTTCTTTTATTATTTCATATTTTTCTTGCAAATTAGGTTTTGAGAAATTTTTTCCAGTTTCCAAATAATATTTTATTTGTTCAAAAATCCATGGATTTCCCATTGAACCTCTTCCTATCATTATTCCATCCACACCTGTATATTCAAACATATTTTTAGCAGTTTGTTCATCAATAATATCTCCATTTCCAATTACAGGTATTTTTACACATTCTTTTACTTTCTTTATGATTTCTAAATCTGCTTTTCCACTATAAAATTCATCTCTTGTTCTTCCGTGTATCGTTATTGCAGATATTCCATTTTTCTCTGCTATTTGTGCTAATTCACAAGCAACTATATTGTTATTGTCCCATCCTTTTCTCATTTTTAAGGTTACTGGTTTTGTAGAATTTTTAACAACAGATTTTATTATTTGTTCTGCTTTTTCTAAATCTAACAATAATTTACTTCCATCACCATTTTTTACAACTTTTGGTGCTGGGCATCCCATGTTTATATCAACAATATCAGCTATTTCACTTACATATTTTGCAGCATATCCCATTGTTTCAGAATCACTTCCAAATATTTGTATAGCAATGGGTCTTTTTTCTCCTTTTATGTTCAATAATTTTTTAGTTTTTTCATCATTATAATATAGTGCTTTTGAACTTATCATTTCTGTATATACTAATCCTGGATTAAACTTCTCAACTATAATTCTAAAAGGCAGGTCTGTTACACCTGCCATTGGAGCTAATATTATATTATTTTGTAATTCCACATCTCCTATTTTTAATTTATGCAAATACATATATTCTCCTTGCTATTTATTAAATATTCCTGTTTTTCTATGACTACTTATATTTAAAATTATTCCTAAACATATATAACTCGTAAGCATTGAACTTCCACCATAGCTTACAAATAATAATGGCACACCTGTAATTGGTAATAATCCCATTGTCATACCTATATTTTCTAATGTATGAAATAAAAATATACCAGCAATCCCCACAGTTAAATATGCTCCTGCTTCATCTTTTATTCCTTTTGCAACTTGTATCATTCTAGTTATTATTATTATATTTAATACAATTACTCCACCTGCAATTATGAATCCCATTTCTTCTCCTATTACAGAAAAAATAAAATCTGTTGTTTTTGGATAAAGATATCCTAATTGTGTCTGATTTCCTTTTAATATTCCCATTCCTGTAATTTGTCCTGCACCTATTGCAAGTTTTGACTGTAAAACATTATAACCTGAACCTAATGGATCTGATTCCGGATTTAAATATGTTTCAATTCTTTCTTTAGCATGTTCTGGCAATATATATAAATATGTTATTGGTAACACTATAGCAATTAATACTAAAGAAGCTATAATATACTTTTTATCTAGACCTGCAACAAATATTATTAATACTGAGGCCATAATATACGCCATAGCAGTACCATAATCTGGTTCTATTATTATTAAAAATAATGGTACAGCAAGTATTAAGAACAATAATAATAATTTAGGAATTCTATTTACTTCATTTTTTCCTTTTCTTTGTATTATTGATATTATATATGCAAAAAAAGCTATTATAAATATTTTCGATACTTCTGCTGGCTGAAATGAAAAAACTTCTTTTATTTCAAACCAACTTCTAGCACCATTTATAGGTTCTGTAAATAATACCGCTATTAATAAAATTATTGCAATTCCATATAATACCGGAGAAATTTTTATAATAATTTTATAATCAATTAGCATAACTATAAACATCACTAATACACTAATGCCTAACCATAATGCTTGTTTTTTGAATTCTTCAAGACCTGCATCATATGATGCAGAAAATAATGCTACTAATCCGATAATACTTAATATAATTGCGCAAAATGGTATTGACCATTCAATTTTTCTTAACTTTTTTATATTCATCATATCAACTCTTCTTAAGATTTAATTTGTTTGTTCTTCTTGTTTTTTACCACTGTCTTCTTGTTTATTTTCCTGCTTATTATCCTTTTTATCTTGTATATTTTCCTCTGTTTTAACTTTTTTATCTTTTTTGTCTTTTTTATCTTGAACCGCTGCACTTTGCCTTACTTCATCTTTTATATTTAATATTGGGATATTTGCATATAAAGCTGGTGCTCCATTTGTTCCATCATTATTTTCTTTATTTGTTAGCCTTACATCCATTGCACTTTCGTCTATATCTATATATTTTTTTATTACTTCTATTATTTCTTGTTTCATCAAATCTAAAAAGTCTGCAGATACATTTGCTCTGTCTTGCATTAACACTAAGTGTAACCTTTCTTTTGCTGCATCTTTAGATTTTAATGTTTGTTCTTCTTTTTTTGTCATTTTCTTTAAAAATTTCATTATGCTATCAAACATTATTTATTACCCTCCAACTTTTGTTTATTTTTTAAATATATTTTTAATTTTTGCAAAAAATCCCTTTTCTCTACCAGGTATTGTAACTTCTATATTCTCTCCTAATACTCTTTTTGCAATTTCTAAATATGCTTTTCCTGATGGTGCTTTTCTGTTTTGAATTACAGGTTCACCTTTATTTGTTTGTGTTATTATGTACTCATCATCTGGTACTACACCTATTAAATCAATTGATAATAAATCTACAATATCATTAACATCCATCATTTCGCCTTTACGTACCATGTTAGGTCTAATTCTATTTATTATTAATTCTGGATTTTTTATTTCTGATGCTTCTAATAATCCAATTATTCTATCTGCATCTCTTATTGATGATATTTCTGCAGTTGTTACTACTATTGCACGATTTGCTCCTGCTATTGCATTTTTAAAACCTTGTTCTATTCCTGCTGGGCAGTCTACAAGTATATAGTCAAATTCTTCTTTTAGTTTGCTTGTTAATTCTCTCATTTGTTCTTCATTGACAGCACTTTTATCTCTTGTTTGCGCAGCTGGTAATAAATATAATTCTTTAAATCTTTTATCTTTTATTAAAGCTTGTCTCAATTTACATTTTTCTTCTACAACATCAACAATATCATATACAATTCTATTTTCTAATCCCATTACTACGTCTAAGTTTCTTAGCCCGATATCTGTATCTATTAATACTACTTTTTTACCTTCTAAAGCTAAACTTGATCCTAAATTTGCTGTTGTTGTTGTTTTTCCAACTCCACCTTTACCTGATGTGATAACTATAACTTCTCCCATAATTTTCCTCCTTAGGATATAAAATCCCAATTTTTACATATATAATAATACACTCAAAACGTCAAAAAGTCAATGAATTTGCTTAAATTTACACAAAAAAATATTATTAGTTATGTCCAAAAATACAAGCAAATAAAAATTATATATTAGTATTTTTTTCTTATTTAATATAACCTCTCATAGTATTACTAATCTCCAATAATTACTCTTAGATATTTTCTTTTTTAATTCTATAAATCCTTTATCTAAGCTCTCAGGCCGATTTTAAGCATAAATAGCTTTACAAATGCCAAATAATATGGTATAATAGAAGATGAACAGACGTCGAGCACGTCTTGTTTAAATTTGCCAAACTAAACAAGGAGGAATTAAAAAATGGCTATCAAGGGACAAGAAATTGAGGATCTCACCACGGACTATCTGTATGACAAGAAAGAGGAGAATCCCGCCGGCGCCCAAGGCCAAACACCATCCTATGATGGTTGGCGATCTCCACGAGATTTTGTGGAGTAATCCCTTTGACCGTTGCTAAAACGGTCACAACACCCGTCACACAACGTGTGGCGGGTGTTGTATTATATATAAATAAACTTATAACCTTTATTTATATCCATTTATTTTAATACCAACACATTCTAAAATCATTATTTCCGTAGGTTAATAGCATTTTTGTAATATTTTTGTAAAACTATACCTATTCATAAAAATAATCTATTATTCCATTATAAATTCCCCATGCCAATTTATTTTGATAATCATCTTGTAACAATAATTTCTCTTCTTCTGGATTTGATAAAAATCCACATTCAACTATTGTCGTTGGTATTTCTACTTTTTTTATTATATATATGTTATCAATTGTTTTAGCTTCTCTTTTATTTTCTTTTTGAATAGCTTCATTCAGATTATTCTGAATTGATACTGCTAATTTCTGCCCATTACTATTTCCAGATTTATAAAAAGTTTGCCATCCATCATATTGTTGCTGTGGTATTTTATTTAAGTGTATTGATACAAATATATCTGCACTTGATTCATTTCCTATTTTTACTCTATTATGAATATCTGATATTTTCTTTTGTTTTAACGTTTTTGCATCTACATCATATATTGCATTTTCATCTGAACGTGTTAATAGCACTGTACTTCCACTTTGTTCTAATAAGTTTTGTAATTTTAGTGCTATTTTTAAATTTGTTTCCGCTTCTGTTGTTCCATTTGAACTTACAGCCCCTTCATCTGGCTTTCCGTGTCCGGCATCTACAATTATTGTTTTTCCAGATACAGGTAATGTTACAGTTGATACTGTATTATTAATTTCTGTTGAAAATATAAATACAAATACAGAAATAAATATTCCTAATATAATTATTGTAATTCTATTTTTATTTAATAATATCATAAAAAACCCCCATTTTTTATAATAATATGAGAGTTTTTTATTTTTATGCTTAAATGTTTTTTCTTTTAAATAAAATATATATTTCTTTGTTAATTTTAATATATCACTTTTATCCTACTTACTTTTTTTAGACACCTTTTTGTTATTTAATGTCACAAACATATCCAACTTCCTTATATCTTTTTCCGTCTCTTATTAAATATTTTTCTTCTTGTAAGAGCTTACCATCCATTTTTTCATAAAATCTTCTTGCCTTCTCATTTTTTTGTAAGCACCATATTACCATTTTACTTTTATTTTTATTTTTCAAGTCATTCATAACATATTTAACTAATTTTTCACCTATTCCACAAGCAATTTTATTATATCTTACATATATTGCCATAATTTCAGAATCTATATCAGTGTTTGGATAAACTGCATTATCATCATATCTACAATATCCTAATATTTCTTTATCTTGCTCTACTACAATCACATTTTCTAGATTATAATGTTTTTTCCATTTTTCTATTTTTTCTTCTCTATTAAGATTATCTAAAATGGCATCATCAATTATTCCTCTATAGACTTTTTTCCAATCTTCAATATTTATATCAACAATTTGCTCAATATCTTCATATTTTGCTTTTCTAATTAATATATTATCTGTAACTTTAAAAATCTCTTTTCTTTTATTCTTTAATATTTGCATTTCTTTAAAAAAATCATCATCACTCCAATTGCAAAAAGTATAATTAGCATCATTATTCTTTTGGGCCATTTCTATATCTTCAATTGTAGTATATTTAACTTCTGAAACTTCTTCTTTTTGTAATTTATATTCTTCTATTTTGTAATTTACTACAAAAACAAATTGATAAGAAAATTGTGGGTTTTTATAATTTTTCTTAAAAATATCTACAACTTTTATTTGCTCTTTTGGAATACTAATTCCTATTTCTTCTTTCACTTCTCTAATTATTGCTTCTTCTGGTGTTTCACCACTATCTATCTGTCCTCCTGTTTTAGCCCATTTGTTTGGATTTAACTTTTTATTTGCTGTTCTTTTTTGTAAAAGAACTTCTCCTTTTTCATTCATTATCCAGCAAGAAACTGTCCTTTTCCATAGACCTTTATCATATGCTACCCATCTATCTTCAACTTGTCCAGTAAGTTGATTGTTTTCATCTACAATATCTATTAATTCCATTTAATTCTCCTTTTTCCTTACCTTGTTATCTTTTTACCTTTAACAAAAAATTGCAAACTTTTAAATTTGCAATTTTTTTCTTGGACTATTTTTTGGTTTTTATAAATTATATCTTTTCGTTTTTACACACCTTTACTTTAAGAATTCTTTTATCTTCAAAATTTTCTATTTTGAATGTTAATTCTTCTGTTTCTATAATAGGATTTTCTTCTTCTGTCGGTATTCTACCTAATTCTTCTTGTAAATACCCTGATAGTGTATCATATTCACCTTCTGGTATATGAGACTGTAATATTTTGTTTACATCATATATTGGAAGATTACCTGATAAAATATATGTTTTATCATCTATTTTTTCGTATTCATTTTCAATTTCATCATATTCATCAAAAATATCTCCTACTATTTCTTCTAATATATCTTCCATTGTTATTAATCCTGCTGTTCCTCCATATTCGTCTAATACAATAGCTATTTGTTTTTTATTTTTTTGTAATTCTTTAAATAATTCATTTATCAACTTATTTTGTGACACAAAATAAGCATCTTTCATAATATTTTTTATTTTAAATGTTTTTTTATGAATATGTTTTAATAAATCTTTTACATATACTATTCCTTTTATTTCATCTACTGTTTCATCATATACTGGTATTCTACTATGTTTACAATCATCTTTTATTATTTGATTTAACAATTCTTCTGGAGTGGTATTTATATCTACAGCAAAAATATCTGTTCTATGTGTCATTATCTCTGATGCTGTTATATCGTTGAATTCAAATACATTATTTATTAATTCTTTTTCATTTTCTTCTATTGCGCCGGTTTCTTCTCCTTGATCTACCATCATTTTTATTTCTTCTTCTGTTACTGTTTCTTCATCACTTTCATTTACTCCAAAAAGTTTTGATATCGCATTTGTTGTTACTGTTAAAAGCTTTACAAATGGGGCTGTTATTATTGATATTGTTCTTATTACTCCTATTGTGCCAAATGCAATTTTTTCATAATTTTTCATTGCTAATCTTTTTGGAACTAATTCCCCAAATATTAAAGTAAAAAATGATAATATTATTGTTATTAATATTATGGATATACTTTTCCATACTGATAATCCTAATGGCATAATGTTGTTTAATTGTGGTGCTATAATATCTGCAAAAGTATCTGATGCAAATGCACTTGATAAAAATCCTGCTAATGTTATTCCTATTTGTATAGTAGCTAAAAATTTGCTTGGTGTTTCTAGCATTTTGGAAATTTGAATAGCTTTTTTGTTTCCTTCTCTTGCTTGTTTTTCTATTTTGTTATCATTTAGTGATATAAATGCAATTTCACTTGCTGCAAAAAAAGCATTTAAAGCTATTAATATCACTAAAACCAATATTTGTACTAACATTTACTCTTTTCTCCTTTATCCTTGTCTTCTATCTATTGCATAACTACTTCCAACAATAGATTTAGCAATATGTTTTACTTGAGCCCCAACTTCACCTATTTCTAATATATTTGAAAATCTTCCTTTTTCTGCAATTACGGCTCCTATTGATATTGAAGTTAATGCAAATTGTTCTATAATTCCTTTTCTATTTGCTACTTCTATATATCCTCTTTCTAAATCTTCATCAGTAAAAAATCTTGTTACTTCTTTATCAAAATATGCTATTATTGTTTGACAAATATTATCTACATGTATAGTTGGTACTATTGCTATAAAATCATCTCCTCCTATATGTCCTACAAATGATTTTTCTAAAAATTGTTCATGTATACATTTTAATATTGTTTGGGCTGTAAATTCTATTATTTGGTCACCTTTTAAAAATCCATATACATCATTATATGCTTTAAAATTATCTAAATCTAAGTATAAAACACTAAATTCTTCTTTATTGGCAATTCTCTTTTTTAGTTCTGCATGTATTTGAACATTTCCAGGTAATCCAGTTAATGCACTTATTCTTCTATTTATATTTAAAAGTCTATTTAAATTTTTTATAGTATAATAAATATAATCTGTATCTACTGGTTTTTTTATATAATATTCTACAGATTCTTTTAATACTCCTAATCTGTGCCTTCTCTCAGAATTAGATGAAACAACTATTATTGGTGTTATTTTATTATCTTCATCTGTTCTTATTTTTCCACATAGCTCTACTACATCTCTATCTAAAGAATCTTCATTAATTATTATTAAAAATGGTATATTTTTTAATGCTATATCTATTTGTTCTGTTTTTACACCTATAAACTTATATTCTTTGTCATTTTTAAATAATTCTTTAAATATTGGTATAGATGATTCGTCATCATCTATTATATATATATCTTGTACCATATTTTTCTCCTATTCATTATTAAATGATGCTCCTAATGTGCTTTTTAGTCCGTTTACATTATAAACAGTTACCATTAATTTATTTAATATTCCATCTGTCATTTCAATTTCTTTATGATAAGTTTTGTCATTAACATCAATTACTTGTGTCTCTCCTTCATTTAAAATTATTTCAACTTTTGTTATTTGTTCATCATCTTCTGCATCTACAACAAATGATAATTTTCCATTTATTATATCTGCTTTTATATTTAATGTTGGTTCTGTATCTCCAACAACTAGTTGTGATTTTGTTGCTTCAATACCTTCAGTTGTTGTTGCTACTATATATAATGTATGTTGTCCTTTAGGTGCACTTATTATTCCTTCATAAACTGTATCATTAATATCTATTTTTTGTTCATTTTCATTATCCCAACTATATTTTATATTTTGTATAGTGTCTTCACAGTTAATCATAACTTTAATTCCATTTGAAACAGCTTCTAATTTTATTTGTGGTATATTTCCAACTGTATATTCCTTTTGATATGATACTGTTTGATTATTTTCATCAACAACAGTTACTGTTAAAGTATTTTTTCCTCCTTTTAATTCTATTTGTTCAAAAATATCTTTTTGGTTATTTCCATTTATTATTGTTTCTTCCTCATTATTCCATTTATATTTTATCTCTTTTATTCCTCTTATATGGTTTATTTTTATATCTACTGTATTATTACTATCATTTTTTTCTATTTGTACTACTGGTTTTGTGTTTGCTTCTACTGTTTGATTAGTTTTTATTTTTGAATATATTCCGGCAAAAATAATACATATTCCTAATATTGTTATGCATACTGCAAAAAATATTACAATCTTATTTATTTCTACTACTTTCTTTTCTTTTTTTGTTTCTTTATTTATTTCTTCTCCTGTTATGAGTATCTGATTCACATTATCACCCCATTGTTTTTATTCTTTTTGATTATATCATATGCAATATTAGTTGTAAACAAATTTAAATAAAAAAGTAAAAATGGGGACGGTTCTCTTTTTTACTTTTGTAAAAAGAGAACCGTCCCTAAATTTACATTATATTACAAATTTCTTTATCAACACAACTCCAATTAATACTACAATTAATATTCCTAATATTAATGTTATTATTATTGTTGCTCCACCTGTTATTATTGATAATATTACTTTAGCCTCATCTATGTCGTCTTCTCCTTCTTTTTGATTGTCTGGTGTTGAATCTCTATCTGGTACATCATATTCATTATCATCTTCTGAAATTTCTGCAACATTTGTTTTTAATGCTAAATTATCTTCTCCATTTATCCATGTTAATATTACTTCTACTGTTGCACTTTCTCCTGGTTGTAATAATGTACCTTCTAATTGTCTTGTTGATATTACATTGTTTCCTTCATCTGTCCATTCTGGATTATCATTTGGATCAAATTTTAATCCTTCTGGTACATAGTCTGTTATCTCTGTTGCATATCCAGCAATATCTCCTTCATTTGTTATTTTTATTCCAAATCCAAATTTTACTACTACTTCATCTAAATTCTTTTTATTTAGTTCTACTTTTACTACTGGTTCTGGATCTTCTAATCCATTGTATCCTGTTTCTGTTATCTTTTCTACTCCGTTTTCTATTACTATTGTTTTTGTTACATATTTTAGTAGTGCTAAATCAAAGTAGTTTACTTTTATGTTTTCTATATCTTGGTCATCTTCTCCTTCATTCCATTCATCTGGTTCTGAATCTTTATCTTTTATTGGATCTCCATTTTCATCTTCATCATCTGATATTTGCGCATGATTTGTTATTATGTATTCATTTGAGTTTGGATCTTTTACTTTAAATGCTATTTTAATATCTTTATAATCTAATGTTGTTCCATCAAATGCTTTTATTATATTGTCTTCTCCATTTTCTTTTGATAAATATTCTGTTTTTACTTTTACTGCTTTTTCTACTTCTTCTGTTTCATCTCCATTTTCGTCATACATTTTCCACATATATTCTACATTTGTTGATTCTTCTGGTAAATATTCTAAATATTCTGGGATATCATCTGTTATTTCACTTGCATATCCATCGATTTCGCCTTCATTATATACTCTTATTGTATATATTATTATATCATCTACATGTACTATTAGTGGTTCTTTTGTATGTTCATATGTTATTTGTCCATTTTCTATTTTT
Organism: uncultured Clostridia bacterium; assembly: GCA_944388725.1. Classification (GTDB taxonomy): domain Bacteria; phylum Bacillota; class Clostridia; order TANB77; family CAG-508; genus CAG-269. The sequence goes on from CALXJW010000006.1 coordinate 11,639, forward strand.
GGATTTGGTATTCTTGTTGTTACTTCTTGTTTTTGTACTTCAGTTATGAATTTTCTTAATGCTAAGTCAAATTCTTTTACATATACTTTTTCGAAATCATCATCATCTTCGTTTCCTGGTACATATTCTTTATTTATTTCTTCATCTTTATATGTTGGTAATTCTTCATCTGTTGGTAAGTAATTTCCACTTTCCATATTGTCTGGTATAGAATCTATATCATTAGAAACTTTATTTCCATTATAAGTATATTCAGATATTTCTGCTATGTTTGTAATATTTTCTTTTACTTTTGCATTGTCTGCAATTTTACATTCTATTTGTATATCTTCATAATCTAATGTTGTTCCACTAAATCCTGTTAATTCTTTATCAGCCAAATATGTTGTTTCTACTTTTCTTCCATCTTCTGATATTTGCCATCCATATTTTTCGTTTATTTCGCTATCTTCTACATACATTAAGTATGGTGGTAAATAATCTGTTACTTTACTTGCATATCCATTAATATCACCCTCATTATATACTCTTATTGTATATACTACTGTATCTCCAATTTGAAGTGAAACTGGTGTTTTTGGATGATTATATGTTGCTGTTGTACTTGTGCCATTTATTAGATTTGTTAAATCTACTTGTGGCTCTCTTAAATATTTTCCATTTGCATCTTTTAATTCTGTTCCATTTACTGATGTTATGAATTTTCTTAATGCTAGGTCAAAGCATTGTAGTTTGACTCTTTCAATATCTTGATCATCATCACCATCTATCCATTCATCTGGTGTAGAGTCTATATCATCAACAGGATTTCCATCTGAATCACTATCATCTGATATTTGTGCATAATTTACTAAAACTCTGTCTGATGTCGCTTCTTCTACTACTTTACACAATACTTGTGCATCTATATAATCTGGATTATCATTACTTATTTCTGCTTCTGGATTTAAGGCTTTCAATAAATTTGCTGTATAATTTTCGTCTCCTTCTGTAGCATTTAATTCAGCTCCTTGTCCTTTTGCATACCAAGTTGTTGTTATGACTTGTCTTCCATCTTCGTCATATCCATCTAAATTCCAAATTCCGTTATATTCCAAATTATCTGTAACAAATTCTAGCCCTATTGGTAGAGTATCTTTTATTTTACTTGCATATCCATCAATTTCGCCTTCATTATATACTCTTATTGTATATAGAACATAATCTCCTGGTTCAACTGTTAATGCTGCTTTTGAATCTTCTTCATATGTTATTATTCCATTCTCTATTGATTTTACTACTGGTGCTCTCAAATATGTTCCATCTATATTTTTTGTATCTGTCACATATTCACCGTTTTCTATATTTTGATCTTTACTTATTGCTGCAATATATTTAAATAATGCTAAATCAAATTTCTTTTGTATTGGCATTATTACTAACTTTTCAAAGTCATCATCATCTTGTTCACCTTGATAGAAATAATTACTATCTGTTAAGTCTGTTTTATTGTTTGTATTTCCTATGTAATTCTCCATGTTGCTTTCATTAACATTTGGTGATGTTTCTGGCTCAGAATCTCTATCAATTGCTAGTTTTCCAGTTTCTGAATCATATGCTTCATCTATCCAAGCAACATTTGTTAATATTTTTTGTACTTTTTCATCTGCTTCTTCTACAACTTTACACTTAAATGTTATAGTTTCATAGTCTAGTCCATTACTTGATGAATAAGCATTTAAACTTTGTGCAGTACCTTCACTATCATTTAATTCTAATGTTATTGTATTATATGTTGTATTATATATTAATTTATATGAATTTTTTACTTTTCCATCTTTTCCAATTGATTCTATTGTTCCAGGATTTTCTGTTGAACTTATTAACCCAGTTGGTAATTGATCTACTATTTTGCTTGCATATCCCGCTTTGTTTCCTTCATTATATATTGTTAATGTGTATGTTACTATGTCATTTTCTTTTACTGTTACTGGTACTTTTCTATGTTTATATGTTGCTGTTGTTCCTGTTTGTAATGTTCCTTCATCTATATTAGGTACTCTTGTTGTTTCTCCTAATGTTTCTATGTTTTGTCCATTTATTTGTGTTATATATTTTCTTAATGCTAAATCAAATTCTTCTGGCTTTGATGTAAATTTTACTGGTACTGTTTCTTTTGTTTTTTCTATTTCTATTATTGGTTGTTCTGCTTCTAAATCTATTCTATCTGTACTTTCTGTTCCTTTTAACCATAATGTTTTTTCAGTTTTTTCATATGTTATATTTATTTCTATTGATACTTCTTGTACTAAATTTCTTGCTACACTTATATAAAATCCTTCTGTTCTTCCTACTAAATCTTTTATACTTGTTACATTTCCTATCTCTTTTCCTGTTTCATCTGTAAATTTACAATTTTCTTTTGTTATTTCTGTTCCATTTTCATCTGTTACTTTTATTTCTATTTCATATCCTAAATCATTGTTCTTGTCTATCTTTATTGGTCCTATTATGTAGTTTTCTCCTTCTCTTCTTGTTGTTAATTTATATCCTCCTTGTCCATCTTCTAGTAGACCTTCAGTATTTACTTTTGCAGGTTCTCCTATTTTATATCCATTTTCTGCTGTATATTGATCTGCATTTTTCTCTGCAGCATCTACTAAATAATTATATAATATTTTGGCTATTTCATCCCTGTCTGCACCTTCTGTTGTTGCTGGTCTTGATATATCTGATAATTGATTATAATTTTCTCCATCTGTTGTTATTGTTAACCAATCAACTTTATCTTTTAAGTTAAATTCTTCTTGATTTTCTAGTTTATAATTTGTGTAATACCATATTGCGGTTTTTTGTACTGCCTTTATGTCTTCATCTGTTAACAAATATGTATATTCTCCATTTGTAGCTATATCACTATAATCATATCCATCTGTTGGCTCATAATAATATAATTGATATTCTTCATCATATTTTATTCCTATTTTTTCTAAATAAGCTGTTTTATCAGTTGTTCCTGCTATATATGAATTATCTAGTAACCATATTATTTCTTTATAATAACCTGTTTCCGCATTTAACAATTCTATTACTTTTTTATTTGCTTCGTTTGATTCGTCTTTTCCTAATAATTCTACTAGTTTTTCTCTTTCTTCTTGTAAGTTATATGATAAATTATATTCTACTATGTTTTCTTGATTAGCATTCCATGTATCACCATAGTTTGCTTTTATACAATATAATTCTCTTTGCTTTGTACTTATATCACTTGCACTGTTAGAATTATATGTTCTCAAGCTCCATATATAGTTTCCTTCAAATCCATTTTTAGGATTTCCTATTCCATATCCAATTCCGTCTAAATTAGTTGGTTGCAAATTTACATACAATTTTTGATCTGTGCTTGCATAACTTATTATATATCCTAATACAAATATTATTGATAATATTATTGCTAATATTACACTAACTCTTTTTTTGTTCATACATTTCATCCTTTCTCTATATAACTATACATTATATATTATACTTCTTTTACGATTTAAAATCAATGGAATTTTATCATATTTTATATATTTTTTAATATATATTTTAATGATTTTATTTAGGAGGATTATTGTGAAGATATTAAAGTCCTTTTTCTTATGTATTATTTTAATTTTTTTATTTGAATATATTGTATTTGCAGATGATATAGATTCTGAAGAATTAGAAGATATTTCGCCATTTATAGAAGCTTCTTCAAATATTATTACAGAACCTTCAATAAATTCTAGGGCTGCTATCGTTTATGATAGAAATTCTGGCTTAGTTCTTTTTGGAAAAAACGAAAATGAAAAACGCAAAATGGCCTCTACTACTAAAATTATGACTGCAATTATTGTTATTGAAAACTCTAATTTAGATGATATTGTTACAGTTTCTTCAAAAGCTGCGGGTACTGGTGGTTCAAGGCTTGGTCTTCATACAAATGATAAAATTACTGTGAAAAACTTATTATATGGGTTAATGCTTTGTTCAGGCAATGATGCTGCTGTGGCTCTTGCAGAACATGTAGGAAAAGATATTGCTGGTTTTGCTGATTTAATGAATAGTAAAGCAAAAGAACTTAATTTATCTAACACTCATTTTGTCACTCCACATGGTCTAGATAATGAAGATCATTATACAACTGCATATGAATTAGCTGTTTTAACAAATTATGCTCTAAAAAATGAATTGTTTTGCAAAATAGTTGGTACTAAAACTACAACTATTTCTATAAACAATTATTCAAAAACATTGTCTAATACAAATGAACTTCTTGGCAATTTAAATGGTGTTTATGGTGTTAAAACAGGTTTTACCAATGGTGCTAATAGATGTTTAGTAACTTCTGTGAAAAGGAATGATATGGATATTATTTGTATTGTTTTAGGGGCAAATACCAAAAAGGACAGAACAAAAGATAGTATAAAACTTATCGAATTTGCTTTTAACAATTTTGAATTAATTAATATTAAAGAAAAAATTCAAGAAGAATTTTACAATTGGAAAACTTGTAACATCTCTAATTTTATTATAGAAAAGGGTATTTCTAACAATATTGATATTTACTTAGATAACATTCCTTACGATTTTTTACCAATAAATAGTAATCAAATTAATAATTATAGCATATATATATATTGTAATAAAAATTTAACTGCACCTGTACCTAAAGATTCTGTAATTGGTTTTTTAACTGTTAGTTTAGATAATCAAACTATTTTTAAAATTGCTATTAAAGCTTCTAATAATATTTATAAAAAAGATATAAACGATTATTTTAAAGATATATTTACAAACTATATTTTTTATTTAGAATCTATATTTTTTCAGTAATACTCTTGACAAACACATTTTATTTTGTTATCATTAAGAAGTTACTGATGCGGGAATAGCTCAGTTGATAGAGCGCCGCCTTGCCAAGGCGGAGGTCACGGGTTTGAGCCCCGCTTCCCGCTCCATAATATCTAAATTTATGGCGACATAGCCAAGCGGTAAGGCACGAGTCTGCAAAACTCTGATTCCCCGGTTCGAATCCGGGTGTCGCCTCCATTTGAATATAACTTACGGACTATAAAAAGTTCGTAAGTTTTTATTTTATATAAATAATTATTAAAAAAAGAGAAAAAAATTATAAAAGTAATTTAATCCTCTTTTTATATTTTATCTAAAACAACATAAATTATTGTCTAATCACACAATTCCAAACATTACTGCTATTGCAAAACTTACTCTTTCTAAACTTTTTTCTTATTCATTATAATCTCCCTTAGAACTATTTTTATTATTTATATTTTTTTCCACATATGAATTCATATTATTTTGTAATAAAGAAAATATTAATACCAATAATAATCCAGCAAAGTAACCCATCAAATGTTCTCCATTATTAAATTTAAGTATTAGCATTGCTGCGACCCAAATTCCTATTCCCAAAAAGATTTTAAATATATTCTTTTTAAACCATATCTTTCTATAATATCTTATTTTATTTTTTAAATTAAAGGTACTATTTTCCAATGCATATAATAAATTTTTGTCTGCTTCTTTTTTAAATTTTTCATTTGTTAATTTAGTACAACAAAATAATTCATTAATACTTATTCTTAAATTATCACATAAATCTGAAAGAATTGAATAATCAGGCATTGTGTTTCCATTTTCCCATCTCGATATTGATTTACTACTAACACCTAATTTTTCAGCGAGTTGTTCTTGAGTTAAGTTGTTTTCTTTCCTACATTCAGCAATAAATTTTCCAATTTTTTCTTGATCCATAAAAATCATCCTTCCTTTCAAAACTAATTTTAACTTACATAATATAAAAATTACAGGACATATCCTGAGAGTTTAATAAAAACGTATCTTATTTTTAAATTATTATAACATTTATATTAAAAACAATCTATTAATTCACTAGTTTTAGAAAAAATATTGATATGTTTATAAAAAATGATATAATTAGTTTATCAGAAAGATTTAATCAATCTTGGGAGTTGTATATTTCGCATACGTGTATAGTTAAGGCTTCAATGACGTTTCTGTTCAAACTTTATTGAACAGATTGTACAAATATCATTCTAAAAAGCTCTATGTCAATTGTTGGGGTGGAAAACTTTTAAAGTTTTCTGTCTCAGCTTTTTTAATACAATTTAATGTTTTAACTAAAAAATACCTAAAATTGTAAATTATAAATTGCAGAAATATTAACTTATTTTACATTAATCAATCTTTGATATATTTACTTAAATATCATTTTATGATATACTTTCGGTAATTATAAAATGATGATTAATATATATGAAGAAATTTTTAATTAGTGATTATGATAAAACTTTTTTTATAGACAATAATAGTATAAAATATAACATCGAAAAAGTAAAAGAATTTAGAGATAATGGAAATATATTTGCCATAGCTACAGGAAGATCCTTTTATGATTTTATAAAAAATTTAGAAAATTTTCATATTGAATATGATTATTTAATTATCAATCATGGTGCAACTTTATTAGATAAAAACCATAATTTAATTAAGAACTATCCTATTGATAACAAAGCTAAACAAAATATAAAGCATGAATTTAATCTAGTAGATAACCAAAATATATTTGTTTGTAAATGTCTCGAAAGTAGAACAAGTATAATTCAAGAGAATATTACAAAGATACACATAAAATGTAATAATCACGACGAACAAGTAAAATTTAATAATATTTTAAATAATAAATATAAAAAATTTGTAAAAAGTTATCTTATTACAGGTTTAAATAATTGTATAGAAATAATATCTTCAAATACAGATAAATCAATAGCCATCCAAGAAATAGCAAAAATAGAAGATATTAAAAAAAATAAGATTTTTACAGTAGGAGATAGTTTTAATGATTTGTAAATGCTAAAAGAATTTAATGGATTTTGTATGAAAAATTCAGAAGAACTTGTAAAATCAAAAATTGAAAAAACATGTACATCAGTTGCAGAAATAATAGATAAAATAATTGGAGGTACTAATGAATAACTATAAAGTTTTATTTAGTCTTAGAACTTTAAAAAATATATTGACTAATTTTATGGATAGTTTTTTAGTTTTATATTTTTTAGATGTTTCAGATAAAAATATAGTACCTCTAGGAATATATAAATTAGTTGCAGTAATTGCTATATATAGTGTAATATTCCTAACAAGAAATTTCTCTAAATCTAAAAATAGAGCTAACTTAATGAGAATAGGAATTATACTGGATTTGATATATTTTTTAACTATTATATTTTTAAAAGATAAAATTGTTAATTATATCTATTTAGTTGGTTTATTATATGGATTAGAAGAAGGATTTTACTATTCTGTATATAATATACTTGAATCAGATGGAATCACAAATGAAGAAAGAGCAAAATTTACAGGTACCTATACAGCCATAGAATCTATTTTATCAATAATATTTCCTCTTATATTTGGAAGCTTAATATATACAACAGGTTTCTTAAAAAGTTTAATCGTTGTCCTTATAATAGTAATACTAAGAATTATATTATCTTTTATTTATAAAGATAATAATGTTCCTAAAAGCAAAAAAACAAATATGAAAAAATATTTTGAGTTAACAAACAAAGATAAAAAATTCAAACAAATGTATAAGATAGAATTTTTTAATGGTATTGTATACTCGGAAGCAGCTTTTTCATACATAGTAACAATATATATAATAAAAGTATTTTCAAATAGTTTTAGTTTAGGAGTATTTACATCAATATTTAGTGTAATTACTTTCATTATTGGAATTTTATTTGCAAAATTTATAAACAGGAAATACTATGCATGTGCAATAAAAATATCTATGGCATTTACAATAATATCGTTATTTTTAATGATTTTAAAATGCAATGCAATAACAATAATATTGTTTAATCTATTCCAAACAATATCTAAAAAATTAAAAACTTTAATAATTTCAAATAATCTAGCAAACTTAAGCAATTATAGTAAAATTGCAAAAGAATATAAAACAGAATATTGGTTAGCTAATGAAACATCACTTGTGATAGGTAGAATACTAAGTAGTAGTGCATTTATATTATTAGCATACATTGATACAACTATAATGATAATTTTATATGCGCTATTCTTAATATTATCTGCTATAAATTCTATAAAATTACAAAAAATTATAATGGAGGAAAACTAAAATGAATATAGGAATCGATATAGATGGAGTTTTGATGGATGATGATACATATAGGTTAGATACTATAACAAAATATTGTTATGAAAATAATTTGCCTGATTTAGACAATCCCTACAAGTATGAAAATAAATGTAATTGGTCAAAAGAAATCGAAGAAGATTATAGGCAAAAATATTATTTTGAATATATAAAAAATACTCCTGCAAGAGCTTTTGCATCAGAAGTAATTAAAAAATTACATGATGAAGATAATAGAATAATAATTATAACCGGAAGATATAAAACTCAGGAGAATTCCAGCATCGGAGAACTAATGAGAAAAAATACAGTTGATTGGTTAAATAAAAACGATATTATTTATGATGAAATTTGTTACGCCCACTATCCTAAAACTAAAGAAATCAAAGAAAAAAATGTAGATATAATGATAGATGATAGTCCAGAAATAATAGCTGAAATAGTTAAAGTTACAAAAGTATTGTGCTTTGATAATAGATATAATAGAGATTTAATATATAACAATATGACTAGAGTTTTTAGTTGGTTTGATATTTATAGAAAAATTAAACAAGTATAGTTTTTAGCTATACTTGTTACTTTTCTCTATAATTTAATTGTAAATTAACTCTTTCAAATTAAAATAACAGCAATTAATCTAATCGATATAAATTGGACATGACATTTTTGTCTTCCCTCAACTTTTATATAAACTAATATATTGTTTTTTAATATGGTTATTTCTAAATTATTTTATTTTAACATTTTCTCTGTAATATTTAGCAATTAATTCATCTAATTCTATACTTAATTGATAAATAATACTATAATCTTTACCTGTAACAATACTTTCATTTAATCTATCTCTTAATTTACATATTTCATCATTTAACATACAGCATCTCTCCTTTTTTACAATTATTTATCTGTACGCCTATAAATTACCATATTTTTACATTCTAGTCAATAAAATATTTCATTTTTTTCAAGTTTATATTTCCAAAATATAATATATTTTTTCATTTTTTTGCATTATTCGACTTATTTTATTATAAATCTACTTTATACAACATTATATATATTACTTTTTTATGTACTTTTTATTACAATTAAACATTTCTGTTACAAATATGCGATTTTTATTACATGTAAAAAAGAGAACCGTCCCCAAATTTACAAATGTAAAAAAGAGAACCGTCCCCAAATTTACCTTTTTATTACAGAAATTATCATTTTATCATCAACAAAAACATCTTTTAATATTTTTTCAACATATTCTTTACTGATATTTATAACCTCTTCTAAATATTCAAAACTGTTTATACCTTTAAAAAAGTCTGATAAAAACATTCGTGCAATATCTGATACATCATTATATTCTTTTATATATTCTCCATATATCCTTTTTCTAATTCTATTAAATTCTTTAGAATCTATGTTGTTTTGTTTCATTTTTTCAACTTCTTTTTTGAAAGATTCAAATACTTCTTTTGGATTTTTAGATTGTCCTGTTATTAAAACATGTGCATATCCTCTAGAAAATTCATAATCTAAGCTTGGAGCACTAAATAATATTTTTTTATCATATAATTCTTTGTATAATTTTGAACTTTTTCCTATTATCATATTTAATAATATTTCTATTGCTATATGTTTTTTTACTCTTTCTTTTTCTTCGACAACTTTATCTTTTATTCCTATTGTAAATAATGGTTGACTTACATCCATATTTTGCTCTACTTCATTTTTTAGAACATTTTCAGGTTCATTTGGATATATTCTTTTTATTTCACCATTTGATTTTTTATTTATTAATCTCTTTTTTATTTCTTCTAACAATTCTTCAGGATTGACATCTCCACATACAACCATTGCCATATTGGATGGATTATAAAATGTATTATAACATTTATATAATATTTCTTTATTTATATGACTTATAGTTTCAATATTTCCTGTTATATCAAGTTTTACAGGATGTTCATAATACATAGCTTCCAATGTATTTAAATATACTTTCCATTCTGGATAATCATCATACATCATTATTTCTTGTCCAATTATACCTTTTTCCTTTTCCACATTTTCATCAGTAAAATATGGATGTTGTACATAGTCCATTAATTCATCTAATGCTGGATAAAAGTTTTCTGTGCATTCAAATAAATATGCTGTATGGTCATTTGTTGTATATGCATTAGCGTCTACTCCAAGAGCTGTAAGTGTATCTAAACTATTTATTCCACTTTCTTGTTCAAACATTTTGTGTTCCAAAAAATGCGCTACTCCTTTTGGCACTTCTGTTTCTTTATCTTCGCCAGGAACAACAAATTTACTATCATTTGATCCATAATTTGTTCCCCATATCACATATTTTTTTTGAATTCCTTTTTTAGGTATTATCATTATCGTTAATCCATTTTCTAATTTTTCAATATAAACTTTTTCTTTTACTTTAGAATTTTCAATGATTTGCATTACTTGCCCTCCTCTGCTGTTTCAATATTTTTTAAAAAATATATTGTATTTATTTTTAAAGATTTTGCTATTTTTGTTATATTTTCTTTTGTTACATTTTCTATTTTTTTAATATATTCATCTATTGATATTTTTTCCCCTGATAATTCTTGCCCAAAGAAATATGTTATTTCTGTATCTTGTTCATCATCAATACTTTTTATAGTTGATATTATTCCTTTTTTTGCATTTGCTATATCTTCTTCGCTAAAATTTCCGTCTTCCATATCTTTTAATTGTTTTTTTATTATTTTTAAAGCTTTTTGATAATTCTTTATTTCAATTCCACATTTTATAAAAATATTACTTTTGTATTTTGAATAATTAGAACCTGCTGTATACGCTAAACTTGCTTTTTCTCTTACTTCTTGGAACATTTTTGAATTAGCTGTTCCTCCTAATATTGCATTATATACAAGTGCATCGTATTTTTGTTCTACATTATTTAATGTTAAATCTAACCCTATTACTATTTTTCCTTGTATTACATCCATTTCTTCTGTTACTTCTGTTTCTTTAGCTTCTTCTTTTTTCTCTATATTGTTTAAAATATAGTTTGCTTCTCTTTCTTTTAGGTTTCTTATATTTTCATTTTCAATTAACATTTTTTCAGTATCTATTTTTATATCACCTGAAACAAAAATATCAATTTTACATTCATTTATCATATTTTTATAATATTCATATAATTCTTTTGCATTGATATTTTCTAAATCTTTTATATTTCCATATTTATATAATCCATATGGCTTATCTTTATACATTTCTTCAATACATCTCTCATATGCATATAAAGCTTTATTATCTGTTCTACCATTTATAATTCTCTTAATATTTTCTTTTTCTTGCATTAAATATTCTTCACTAAACTTGTTGTTTTCTGTTAGTGGATTAAATATTATTTCTAACAATTTATCAATACTTTGTTTTAATATGTTTTCATTTTTATTTGGTATAAATTTATCGTTTATTGATTCTAAATAAAATTTTAAAATATGATTATCTCCCGTTTTATCTATACCACAATCAAAACTTGCTCCATACATTTCTTCTAATTCTTGGTTTATTTGTGTTAATGTAGGCATATTTTTGCTTCCTCTTCTTAATATTGCAGAAATTAGTGCATCTTTTGTTACATTTTCTTGTGTTAGTGGTAATGTTAAAAATACTGCAATTAGATTAGTTTTAAATTTATCTGTTTGTATTAAATGCAATTTTATCCCTTTTTTTATTCCAATCTCTTTATATTTCATCATACCATTCCTTTCCATTTGTACTATTGTATAGTATAATATATTTTCATTTTATTATTCAAGTAATTTTTATATTTTGTCTTAATTTTCATAAAAAAATTCCACCTGAAAGTGGAATTTAATTTATTCTAAAATTTTCTTTTTCTAGCTGCCTCTGATTTCTTTTTTCTTTTTACACTTGGTTTTTCATAATGTTCTCTTTTACGAACTTCTTGAAGAACCCCATTTCTTGCACATTGTCTTTTAAATCTTTTTAGTGCATCTTCTATATTACCATTATTAACTTTAATTTCTGACATTTATATTCCCCTCCTTCCGGCGTTCAAAACACTGTATGCGGGATTTGTTTTTTTCCATCCTATATACGATAAATATTATACATTATTTGAATATAAATTGTCAAGACTTTTACAATATTTTCTAAATATCAGCCTTAGAAATATAATGTTTTTTCTATAGTACATTTGTTCTCATACTCCTATACATTCCTTCTCTTTCTCTACCTAAAGCTGTATAAAATACTTTCTTTAATACTTCATTTGTTCCGTCAATATATATATATATATCTTCATATGTTGTAACATCATTTTGTGTAATAATACTATTATATGATGCATCTTCTTTTCTTGGATAAAAATATGATGTTGTATATCCTGATGCAGATGTAGTTTGTGTTAATAAAATATTTCGTTTAAAATCTAAATTTAATCTTCCAGAAGGTATACTTGTTAATATATTATTTCCAGATGATTCTGTTAAATAGTTATCCCCTATTTTATGATAACAATTATCATTTCCTAAAATATAAATATTTTCTTCATTTACCAATTCTTTAGTTTCTGTATTATTTACGATGGTGTATCCATTATAGGTTTTTCCTCCTATATTTAATCCTTGTACGAAACTTATTAGAGAAATATTATTTAATATAAGATCCCATTCATCTTCTTTTAATTCTGGCATTTGAAATTCTATTCCTGTACCTGCTACTCCAGAATATTTATTATAATTTGCTATTGCAACTGATAAATTTTGTTCAATTGTAGATCTTATTATTTCTAATCTATGTTGATTAAAATTAGAAGTTTTATATTCTATATTTTTAGCATTTATTCCTGTTTCTTTTTCAAAAATCTTTCTGTTATCTCCTTCAAATAATTTTTTTGTTTCTACTGTTCCATCATCTTTTGTTACTTGAACATATAATTCTGCATTTGCAAATGTTAATTCATCTAAATTATAATCATTTCTAATTCTATTTGTAAATTCATATGCATTTTTGTAATATTCTTTTGCTGAATTATTATTTGCAATTACATTATTGTAATAATTTGTTGCATTAACTCCTTTATACTGCGTAGTTAATTGCCCATTTAAAAAATAAAAAACTTCATCATCATTAGTATCAGCAGTGCCATTGTTATTATAATAATATTTTGTTCCATTTGATTTTATATATGGATATTCATTGTTTCCTACATATTCTGTTAATCCTGTTTCTTGAGTTATTTCTATTCCATTATATTTAACTGTATAAGAATCTGTACTTACATCTCCGGAAATTTCTATATCATCTATTAAATACCCTTCATCATTCACATAATTTCCATTAATATTTCCTTGTACACTAATATAGTTATCTAATGAATATGTTATTACTACATCTATATCATTTTTTATATATCTAGCACTATATGATACATATGGTCTTAATCCATAAATTACTTCATCATTATTATCTATTGGCTCTCCAGTTGTTGTATTATATAAATAATTTGTATTTTCAAAAGGTGTATAAATATAAAATCCATCATACATTGTATAAACTAATGCTGGTATAAATGAATTTAAGTCTTCATCTGTATAACCATTTAATCCAAAAGTTGACATTAAAGATTTTTTAAAAGTGTTTACAGATGCCTCTATATCTCTAATTTTTGAATTTGAAATATCTGACATTGTGCTATTGGCCGTATTTAACTGAAATGCTTTTATTGCATCATATGTTGCAGATGTAAGTTTTGAATCATATTGTGTTTGCAAATTTAATGTTTCTATTTGAAATTGAGTATATACTGATAATATCAATGATATTGGCAGTATTATAATTATAAAAATTATTCCTAATTCTTGTATCTTCATATGTATTTCACTTCTCTTTTCTTATTATTCATATAATATAATTACTACATTTCTCAATTTTTGTCAATAGATATAATTGGTAGTTTTTTTGAATAAAAAAAGCACATTTCTGTGCCTTCTTTATTTAATTTCTATTCTGAAAAAATTCTGTCAAATTCGTCGCCTTCTAT
>CALXJW010000007.1 GCA_944388725.1 uncultured Clostridia bacterium
AATATTATTATAATCCAAACCATAATTTAAAGTAATATCTTCAAAAGCAGATAAATCTATTACATAATATTTATCATCATCATTAGGTTGTTTTTCGAAATTTATATCTCCCAAATATTCAATTTCTGCAGGTATATCTCCATATTTGGCATAATATGAAGTTATTTTATTTGTCAACACATCAATGTCATTTTGCATCATTGTTAAATTTCTTAATTTTATTCCATTTTTTGCGTTATAAACTAACATAGATGTTAATATAACTAAAATTATAACTGCAATTGTTAGCGAAACTAAAGCTATACCTTTGTTATTTTTTATTTTTTTCATCTGAATCACCTTTTAAAAAATTCTAATTATATCATTATATGTTACAAATATTGTTAAAGCTAATAATATAGAAAAACCTAATAATTGTATTGTTGCTTCTGTTTCTGGTTTAATTGGTTTTCTCCTAATAACTTCTATTAATAAAATTAATATTTTTCCACCATCTAATGCAGGAATTGGTAATAAATTTGTAATTCCTAATGAAATTGATATTACTGCTAATAAATAAATGTAATTTACAACACCTGCTGTTGTTGCTACAACTTCTGATATTCCAACAATTCCTACCATTTGATCTGCCGAAATTCCCCCAGTAAATAAAACTTTGATACTTTCAAATAACATTGATATAAATTCCCATGTACCTATAGCTCCATAATATATTCTATTAATAAAAGTATCTCTTGCTGGATCTACAAATTGTATTCCTACTGTTGACATTAATATAAAATATACTATTATTCCAAACAGTATATTTACTGTTGCACCTGCTACCACAATAGCCATTCTTTTCCACACACTAGCTTTTGAAAAAGAACCTTCCACATCAGAACTTTCTACTTCGCCTTCCATACTTACAAATCCGCCTAGTGGAATCATTCTAATTGCATATTTTGTTTCTTTTCCTTGTTTTTGCCATATTGTTTTTCCAAAACCTATTGCAAATTCATTCACTTTTACTTTGCAAAGTTTTGCAACAATAAAATGCCCACCTTCATGTATAAATATTAAAAAACCTAATAAAAAGATTATCTTTATTGCATTTATCAAAAAACTTATCAAATTTGCCTCCTAAATCATATTTAATAATATATATGCAAATGGTGATAAAAACATTAAACTATCTATTCTATCTAACATTCCTCCATGCCCTGGTATTAAGTTACTATAATCTTTAACATCTACATATCTTTTTATACTTGATGCTGCAAAATCACCTAATTGACTAATTAAACTTAGTACAAATATTATTCCTATTATTGCTAAATAAGAATATTTATATCCAAAATAACTCATTATAGCCGTATATATTATTGCTATTACTATTGCTCCTATTGTTCCTGCAATACATCCTTCTATTGATTTTTTAGGACTTACTTTACTAAATTTATGTTTTCCATATTTTCTTCCTATCAAATATGCAAATGTATCTGTTCCCCATGCTGCAATTATTGCATACCATATCAATACTCTACCATTTTCTAGCCCTCTAATTAATGCTATAAATCCAATAAATCCTATTACATATATTATTCCAAATAAAGTATATGCTATATCTTTAAAATTAGTTTTCATATTTGTAAAAATAACTTGTGCAAATAATATTGCCATGATTGTTGGAATTAATAATATTAATACATTTTGTACAATTTCAGTTGGTAATTTTTCTGGTACTATATGTATTAATGCAATTGATAAACAAGATAAGTATCCTATCCATCTTACTGGTTTTGATTCTTTAGCAACTGCATTAAAGTATTCTTGCATTCCAAGTACTGCTATTGCTGCTAAAAATATATCTACTGTATATTTATTTCCTATTGTTAATATTAAAACAACTAATGGAAATCCTAAAATTATTGATGTTATTCTTTTTATATCCATCTATATTCTCCTTTATCTGCTTACCAATGTATTTATTTAATTTGCACCAAATTTTCTAGTTCTTTTTTGATATTCAACTATTGCATTGTCTAAATCATCTTCTGTAAAATCTGGCCAATTTTTTTCTATAAATAATAATTCTGAATAAACTGTTTGCCATGGTAAAAAATTACTCAAGCGAATTTCACCACTTGTTCTTATTACTAAATCGGGATCAGGTATTGCTGTTGTGTATAATTTATCTGAAATCATTTTTTCATCTATTTGATTTATATCAATCTTTCCTTCTTTTACCTCTTCCGCGATTTTTCTAACTGCTCCTACAATTTCATTTCTACCACCATAATTCAATGCTATGCAAAAATTCACTCCTGTATTATTCTTGGTTCTTTCCATACAATTTATTATACTTTTTTGCATTCCTTGTGAAAATGCTGTGATATCTCCAAGTATTTTAACTTTTATATTTTCAGAATCCGCTCTTTTACTATAATCATCTAAATAGTTTTGTAATAATAACATTAATGCACTCACTTCATCTTCAGCTCTTTTCCAGTTTTCTGTTGAAAATGCATATACTGTTATGTATTTTAAACCTATCTTATTTGCATATCTTACTATTTTTTCTAATGTTTTTGCACCTTCTTTATGCCCAAAACTTGCCGGTTTTCCTTTTGCTTTTGCCCATCTTCTATTTCCATCCATTATTATAGCTATATGTTTTGGCATATTTTCCTTATCATATTCCATAAAGTTCTCCTTTATTTATTTCTATTTTGTATGTATAAAGCTAATTGTTTTAAAAATTCTGCTTTTTCTCCATACTCTTTTAATTCATTTATTGCTTCTTTTGTTATTATATCTAATTTTTCTTTTGCTCCATTTAGTCCATATTTTGATACATAAGTACATTTTCCTAATTCTTTATCATTTCCTACTGGCTTTCCTAAAATTTCTTCATTACCTTCTTCTGATAATATATCATCTTTTATTTGGAATGCTAAGCCTATTTTTTCTGCATAATTTGTTAGTTTATTTAAATCATTTTCTGCACAATTAGCTAACATTGCTCCCATTCTTACACAAAGTTTTAGTAATGCTCCAGTTTTATTTATATGTATATAATCTAAATATTCTTCCATTATTTCTTTACCTTCATATTCTGTATCCACATACTCTCCTGCTATCATTCTGTCTACAGAATATGAAAATTCATTAAACACTTTTAATTTTGTATCTAAATTTTCTTTTGTATTTTTTAAATCTTCACTTATTACCATATATGCATTATTTAATAAACCATCTCCTGCAAGTATTGCGGTGGCTTCATTAAATTGCTTATGATTCGTTGGTTTTCCATGTCTGAAATCATCATTATCTATTCCTGGCAAATCATCATGGATTAAAGAAAAATTATGTACCATTTCTATTGCTATTGCATATGGCAAACATTTTTCTATATCTTTTTTAAATAATTCATATGTTACTATTACTAATATTGGTCTTAATCTTTTTCCACCAGCCATCAAACTATATTCCATAGAATTGTTTAATATTTTTTCTGGGCATTCATTTTTTCTTATATATTTTTCTAATTCTTTATTAATTTGATTTTGATATATTTTTAATTTTTCTTTAAATTCCACTTTTATTTTCCCCATTTATAATTTTATTTATATAGACATTATTTCTGTTTCTTTATTTTCTAATATTTTGTCTATTTCTTCTATATTTTTATCTGTTATTTTTTGTATTTCTGTTTCTGCTGATTTTAATTCATCTTCTGTTATTTCACTATTTTTTTGTTTTGCTTTTGCTTCATCAATTCCATCTCTTCTGATTGCTCTTATTGCCACTTTTGCTTCTTCTGCTATTTTTTTAATTTCTTTTACTATTTCTTTTCTTCTTTCTTCATTTAATTCTGGAAAAGCTAGTCTTATTACTTTTCCATCATTGTTTGGGTTTATTCCAATATCTGATGCTAATATTGCTTTTTCTATATCTTTTAATATGCTTACATCCCATGGTTGAATTACTATTAATCTTGCTTCTGGTACTGATATTCCAGCTACTTGATTTATTGGTGTTGGTGTACCATAATAATCTATTTTTACTTTATTTAATATTGCTGGATTTGCTCTTCCAGCTCTTATTTCTGCTAATTTTTCTTTGTATGCTCCTATTGATTTTTCCATTCTTTCTTTTAAATTTGTATAATCCATAAATTTTCTCTCCTTTTTATATTATATAATCTTCAAAATTTTTTATGTTACAATTGTTCCTATTTTTTCACCTTTTACGGCTCTTACTATATTTTCCGGATCTGATATTCCAAATACTAATAATGGTATATTATTATCTCTACACATTGCTGTTGCTGTTGAATCCATTACTTTTAAATCTTTATTTAATACATCTAAATATGATATTTCTTCAAATCTTATCGCATCTGGTTGTATTTTTGGATCTGCAGAATATACTGCATCTATTGCTTTTCCTAATAATATTATATCTGCTTTTATTTCTGTTGCTCTTAATACTGCTGCTGTATCTGTTGTAAAATAAGGATGCCCTGTTCCGCATGCAAATATTACAACTCTTCCTCTTTGTAAATGTTTTTCTGCTTTTCTTTGTATAAATGGTTCTGCTATTTCTCTCATTTCTATTGCAGTTTGTACTCTTGAATAAACTCCTCTTGCTTCTAAAGCATCTTGTAAAGCTAGTCCATTCATTGCTGTTGCAAGCATTCCCATGTAATCGGCTGTTGTTCTTTCCATTTGATGTCCATTTCTTCCTCTCCAGAAGTTTCCTCCTCCTACAACTATTGCTACTTCTACTCCCATGTCTACTACTTCTTTTATTTTATCACATATTTTTCCTACTACTTCTGCATTTACTCCTGTTTTATCTTCTCCCGCAAGTGCTTCTCCACTTAATTTTAATAGCACTCTTTTATATTTTACTTCTGACATTTTTTTATATCAATCCTTTCATATAGATTTTGAGGTTATTCTATCATACTTTTATTAAAATTTGTAGTATTTTTGTAAATTTATTAAAAAACATATTCATTTTATTTGAATATGTTTATATTTCTAATATTTCTTTTGCTCTTTTTATATCATCATCATTTGCTTGTCTAACATTTTCCAATTCGTATTTTTGTCCTAATTTTTCCCATTTAAATTTCCCCATATCATGGTATGGTAATAATTGTACTTTTTCTACTGTTTTTAATGTTTTTAAAAATTCTTTTAATTTAATCAAATCTTTTTCATCATCTGTATATCCTGGAACTATTACTTGTCTTATCCACATTTTTATATTATTTTCACTTAAGTATTTTGCAAATTCTATTTCTTTTTTGTTTGATGCTCCTACAAGTTGTTTGCACTTTTCATCATCTATATGTTTTATATCTAATAATACTAAATCTGTATATTGTAATAACTCTTTTATATCTGTTGTTATATTTACCATCCCAGAAGTGTCTATACAAGTAGTTATTCCTTCTTGTTTTACTTTTTTAAATAATTCTATTAAAAACTTTACTTGTAATAAAGGTTCTCCTCCTGTTACTGTTATTCCTCCCCCAGATGGTATTATATAATTTTTATATTTTTTTATTTTTTCAACAATTTCATCTAATGATTTATATTCTCCTCCATTTATATCCCATGTATCTCTATTATGGCAATATTTACATTGTAAATTGCATCCCTGAAGAAATAATACAAATCTTATTCCTGGTCCATCTACTGTTCCGAAACTTTCTATTGAATGTACTTTTGCATAATAACTTAAATCTTTTTCCATTATATCCTCCGCTCATAAATTACGGGAACGTTTACCCATATATAACGTCCCCGTAGTAACATTTATATTCTTTCATGTATTGTTCTATTTATTACATCTAATTGTTGTTCTCTTGTAAGTTTTGTAAAGTGTACTGCATATCCAGATACTCTTATTGTTAATTGTGGATATTTTTCTGGATGTTCCATTGCATCTTCTAGTAACGCTCTGTCAAATACGTTTACATTTATATGATGTCCTGTTTGTGCAAAATATCCATCTAACATACTTACTAAATTATTTACTCTTGTTTCTTCATCTTGTCCTAATGTTCCTGGTGTAATTGAGAATGTATATGATATTCCATCTTCTGCGTCTTCAAATGGTAATCTTGCTATTGAGTTCATTACTGCTAATGCTCCATTTGTGTCTCTTCCATGTAATGGGTTTGCTCCTGGTCCAAATGGCTCTCCATCTCTTCTTCCATCTGGTGTATTTCCTGTTGCTTTACCATACACAACATTTGATGTTATTGTTAATATTGATAATGTGTGTTTTGAATCTCTATATGTTGGATATCTTTTTAATTTCTTTAAGAATCGTCCTGCTATTTGAGCTGCTATTGAGTCAACTCTTTCATCATCATTACCAAATTTCGGATAATCTCCTTCTACTTGATAATCTATAGCTAATCCTGTTTCATCTCTTATTACTTTTACTTTTGCATATTTTATTGCAGAAAGTGAGTCTGCTACAACTGATAGTCCTGCAATACCACATGCCATTGTTCTTATTATATCTTTATCATGTAATGCCATTTCTATTGCTTCATATGAGTATTTATCGTGCATATAATGAATTGCATTTAATGCTTTTATATATATTTTTGCTACGTAATCCATCATTTGATCAAATTTATATAAAACTTCATCATAATTTAAATATTCTGATGTTATTGGTTCAAATCTTGGAGTTACTTGTTTTCCTGTTTTTTCATCTCTACCACCATTTATTGCATATAATAATGTTTTTGCTAAATTTGCTCTTGCTCCAAAGAATTGCATTTGTTTTCCTATTTTCATTGGTGATACACAACATGCTATTCCATAGTCATCTCCTAGTGTTACTCTCATTTCATCATCATTTTCATATTGTATTGATGATGTTTTTATTGATAATTCTGCTGTATATTTTTTAAATCCTTCTGGTAATCTTGTAGACCATAATATTGTTAAGTTTGGTTCTGGTGCTGGTCCTAAATTTTCTAATGTGTGTAACATTCTAAATGAGTTTTTTGTAACTAATGTTCTACCATCTATTCCCATTCCACCTAAACTTTCTGTTACCCATACTGGATCTCCACTAAATAATTCATTATATTCTGGTGTTCTTAAAAATCTTACTAATCTTAGTTTCATTACAAAATGGTCCATTATTTCTTGTGCTTGTTCTTCTGTTAATGTTCCATTTTTTAAATCTCTTTCAATATATATATCTAAGAATGTTGATGTTCTTCCTATACTCATTGCAGCACCATTTTGATCTTTTACTGCTCCTAAATATCCAAAGTATAACCATTGTACGGCTTCTTTAGCATTTTGAGCAGGATTAGATATATCAAATCCATATTTTGATGCCATTACTTTCAATTGTTCTAATGCTTTTATTTGTTCAAATATTTCTTCTCTTTCTCTAATTACTTTTTCTGTAAAATCATCTACATTTAATGTTTCTAATTCTTCTTGTTTTTCTTTTATTAATGCATCTACACCATATAGTGCAACTCTTCTGTAATCTCCTATTATTCTTCCTCTTCCATATCCATCTGGTAAACCTGTTATTAAATGTGAACTTCTTGCTGCTCTTATGTCTGGTGTATATACACTAAATACTCCATCATTATGTGTTTTTCTTACTGTATGGAATATTTTATCTACTTCTGGATCTACTTCTCTGCCATATGCTTGGCATGATTTTTCTACAATTTTTATTCCTCCAAATGGCATTATTGCTCTTTTTAGAGGTGCATCTGTTTGTAATCCTACTATTTCTTCTAATTCTTTGTTTATATATCCTGCTTCATGGCTTGACACTGTTGATATTGTTTTTGTATCTATATCTAGTACTCCACCTTCTGAGTCTTTTTCTTTTTTATATAATTCTAACACTTCATCCCATAATTTTTGTGTTTTTGGTGTTATTCCTTTTAAGAAACTTGCATCTCCTTCATATGGTGTGTAATTTCTTTGTATAAAGTCTCTTACATTTATTTCTCTTTGCCAATCTCCTGATTCAAAATCTTTCCATTGTTCAAATTTCATATTATTACCTCCAATTTTATTATTTCCTTTTTGTTGTTTTTTATTATTTTAGTCCACAAATCATTATAAAATATAATGCTGTTTTTTGTCAACGGAAATTGAAGGTATTTTTTTAGTTTTAATTTAAAACTTGATTTTTTCATTTTTTAAATATATAATCCTTTTAAATTTAAAGAAAGGACTAAATAGAATGGAACAAATTTATAACAAAATAGCAAATGAATTAAATATTAAATATTCACAAGTAGAAAATACTGTAAAATTAATTGATGAAGGAAATACTATTCCATTTATAGCACGTTACAGAAAAGAAGTAACAGGTGGATTAAGTGATGAAATATTAAGAGATTTAGGAGAAAGATTAAATTATTTAAGAAATCTAGAAACAAGAAAATCAGAGGTTATTAAATCTATAGATGAACAAGGAAAATTAACAGATGAATTAACTGTTGCAATAGCATCTGCAGAAACACTTGCAGAAGTAGAAGATTTATATAGACCTTTTAAACAAAAGAAAAAAACAAGAGCAACTGTTGCAAAAGCTAAAGGATTAGAACCTTTATCAGAAATAATTTTTGCACAAGAAGAAAAAGAAGATATTAACAAAATAGCAGAACAATTTATAAATGAAGAAAAAGGAGTAGCTTCAGCTGAAGAAGCAATTCAAGGTGCATTAGATATAATTGCAGAAAATATTTCAGATAATGCAAAATACAGAAAATATATCAAAAAAGTTTGTTATAGAGAAGGAACAATTGTAACAAAAGCTAGTAAACCTGACGAAAAATCTAATTACGAAATGTATTATAATTTTTCAGAATTAGTACATAAACTTCCTAGTCATAGAATTTTAGCAATTAATAGAGGGGAAACAGAAGAATTTCTAAAAGTAAATATAAATAAACCAGAAGATAAAATCTTATACTATATGCAAAAAGACATTATAAAAGGAAACACTCAATTTAAAGAAATGTTAGAAAATACAATTTTAGATGCTTTTAAAAGATTAATTGAACCATCTATCGACAGAGAAATTCGTTCTGATTTAACAGAAAAAGCTGAAGAAAAAGCAATAAAAGTTTTTGGTCAAAATGCAAAACAACTATTATTAGGAGCTCCTATAAAAGGAAAAACAGTTATGGGATTTGACCCTGCATATAGAACTGGTTGTAAAATTGCTGTAATAGATGAAACAGGAAAAGTTTTAGACACTGCTACTGTATATCCAACTGCTCCTCAAAATGATATTGAAGGTGCTAAAAAAACATTATTGGATTTAATCGAAAAAGACCATATCGATGTAATTGCCATAGGAAATGGTACTGCTTCTAGAGAATCAGAAATGTTTGTATCTGATATGATTAAAGAAGTAAAACACGATATATGTTATGTTATCGTAAGCGAAGCTGGTGCTTCTGTATATTCAGCTTCAAAACTTGCAACAGAAGAATATCCTGACATTAATGTTTCTATAAGAGGTGCTATTTCTATTGCTCGTAGACTTCAAGATCCTCTTGCAGAACTTGTAAAAATCGATCCTAAAGCTATTGGTGTTGGTCAATATCAACACGATGTAAATCAAAAGAAATTATCTGAAAGTTTAACAGGTGTTGTTGAAGACAGTGTTAATAAAGTAGGTGTTGATGTAAATACTGCAACCCCTTCTCTACTTTCTTATGTTTCTGGTATTAATAATTCAATTGCAAAAAATATTGTAAAATATAGAGATGAACATGGTAAATTAAAAGAAAGAAAAGAACTTCTTAAAGTCCCTAAATTAGGGAAAGTAGCTTATGAACAATGTGCTGGATTTATAAGAATTCCTGATGGTATAAATCCATTAGAAAATACTGCTGTGCACCCAGAAAGTTATGAGCAAACAGAAAAACTTTTAGATAAATTAGGATTTAAAAAAGATGACCTAAAAAACAAAGATTCTTTAAATAGGTTAAAAGAAAAATTAAAATCTTTAGATGTTGCTGCTATTGCCAAAGAACTTGATATTGGTGAAATGACTTTAACTGATATTATTTCTGAGCTTTCTAAACCTGGTCGCGATCCAAGAGAAGATATGCCAAAACCTGTTCTACGTAGTGATGTTCTAAAATTTGAAGATTTGACAGAAGGTATGATACTTACTGGAACTGTTCGTAATGTTATCGACTTCGGTGCTTTTATTGATATTGGAGTTAAATATGATGGACTTGTTCATATTTCGGAAATGAGTAATTCTTATATAAAATCTCCTTCAGAAGTTGTTTCTGTTGGTGATATTGTAAAAGTTAAAGTTATAAAAATTGATCAAGAACGCAAAAAAGTTGGACTTAGTATGAAAATATAATCATGGCAAATTGGGGACTGTTCTCTTTTTCCCTTTTTAATAAAAAATAAAAAGGGAAAAAGAGAACAGTCCCCAATTTCACCTAATATTTATCTTGAATTTCTTTTATTTTATCAAATTCATTTTTTAATATATCTAAAAATATATCTGATATTTTGGGATCAAATTGTGTCCCTTTACATCTTTCTATTTCTTGTACTACTACATTTAATTCTAACGCATTTCTATAGCTTCTTTTACTTGTCATTGCATCAAAAGTATCTGCTAAAGCAGCAATTCTTGCCATATACGGAATTTCTTCTCCGTTTAATCCTGATGGATATCCTCTGCCATCATATCTTTCATGATGATGTTTTACAATTGGTATTATATTATTAAATACTGATGATGCTCCTAAAATATGTGCTCCAATTGATGGATGATTTTTAATTTCTGAATATTCATCATCTGTAAGCTTTTCTGTTTTTAATAAGATTTTATCTGGTATTCCTATTTTTCCAATATCATGAAATAAACCACCTATTCTTAAGGTTTTTATTTCATCTTCTGATAATCCTAATTTTTCTCCAATTAATACAGAATATTCAGATACCCTGTCTGAATGACCTCTTGTATATAAATCTTTTGCTTCAACTGTATATCTTAATGTTTGTATCATATCCAAATATGCTTGTTCCAATTTTTCATTAGATGCAGAAAGTTCTTCATTTATTCTCTTTATTTCATGCATTTGTTTTATAGATTTTATACCTGATTCTATTAGTAAAAGTAATTGATCAAATTTATCACTTTTTTCACAATAACCTTGTATATCTAATCTTTTTATTGTTTCTAGTGGTGGAGCTAAATCCTTATGCCCTGTTAATAATAATATATATAGTTCCTTGTTAAATTTTCTTATTTCTTCTACTACTTGGTCTCCATGTAATGGCATCATCATAAAGTCTAATAACATTAAATCAAAATGCTCTCTTTTAATCGTTTCTATTGCTTCTACTGGATCTGTAATTCCAACAAATTCATAATCTGTTCTTTTTAAAAAAACAGATAGTGATTCTATTATTCCTTCTTCATCATCTACAGCAATTATTCTATATTTTTCATTTGTATCTTCGTTCATTTGTCTTTGAAGAGCTTTTCTCATTTTACCACCTCTAATTTAGTTTATCCATATTATATTTATTTATTAAATAAAAATCAATACTTTTTTCATTTTTCGACATTTTTTTCATATTATTACATTAGTATTACAAGTTTATTTCTTTTGTGTGACATTTTATCATTTTGTTTAATTTTTATAATCTATCTTGATATACTAAAATTAAATTATTTTGGAGGTTTTATGAAAGATATTGAAAATGCATGTAATTATATTTTCAACTAAAGCTTTTTCCGGAATAATTTTAACTATAATGAATATATTTATATAAAATAAAGGACAGTTTTGTTATTTTAATTAAAGACTGTCCCTTTTGTTTAAAATGGACTTTAGGGACTGTCCCTAAAGCTCATTTTCTTAAGATCTTTTTATAGGAATTATTATATTAAATGTTGTTCCTTTACCTTCCACTGTTTCATATGTGATATCTCCTCCAAAATGTGCTTTTATATTTGAATATGACATATATAATCCTAAACCTGTACCATTTTTTCCTTTTGTTGTAACCATTTCTTTAAATAATTTCTCTTGTACTTCTTTAGGAAGACCTCCTGCATAATCCCTCACAGAAAATATAATATCATTTTCTTTTTTATTAACTTCTAATTCAATGTTTTGATTTTGTTTTCCATTATATGCTTGTATTGAGTTTGATACCATATTATTAACTACTTGTACTAAATTATTAACATCCCCACTTAAAATCAAGTTTTCATCTGTTTTCATAATTACATTTAAATATGTATATGCATTTTTCAACTCGTGTTTCATTAGAATATTTACCCTCTTAACAAGTTCTCCTACTGTGAATGATATATCTTTTTCATTTGCAAAGGCTACTGCTTGTCCTTTTACAGTTGTAATGATATCTGACATATATTCTAAATGACTTCTTATTTTTACAATCCAAGTTTGCATATCTTTTGCAATATCATGGTGGTCTTGTGAATTTACTAAAGGATCATCTATTGATTCATCATATTCTTTAATTAAATTTTCTAAACCTTCTGTTGCTCCTCCTATTGACATTATAGGTGTTTTTAAATTATGTGCAATCCCCCCTATTAATTGCCCTAGTGATGCTAGACGCTCTCGCTCCATTAGTATATCTTGATTATTATGTATCTTCTCAATATTTTCTTTTGTCATTTCTTGAATTTCATTAAATGCTTCTACTAATTCTCCTACTATGTCATTTGAAGTTAAAGGTAGTTTATTATCTTGTATATTTTCATTATTTTTTAATATATTTTCCATTCCCTCTGTAACATTTTCCAAATCATTATTAATCGACTTAACTACATATCTTAATATAATTAAATTAAATATAAATAACAATCCAGAAGAAAATAAAAAATAACTTAATAATGAAGATGATACTACTTCATAGTGTATTCCAACTGTATATTCTTCTCCTCGATATTGTACTTTATCAATTACACCTTGCTCATCTATTGTATATGCTTCATAAACTCTATTGTTATGACTTTCTGCAAATTCATGCATATATTTTATAAAAAATTCGCTTATTTGATCTCCGTTAGACGTTTCGATTTCTCCATTCGGCTTCTCTATAAATATATAATCATTTTCACTTAATAAATCTGTTTTTAATTGATTTTGTATTTGCTTCAAAAGATCTTCTTCATCATTTATTTCTAAATATCTTATTTCGGTCATATAATATGTATTTAGCAAATTACCTTTTTCATTAATTAGTCTAGAATATCCTATTAGAGAAATTAATAAAGCTGTAACCAATATACTAGGAAATATTTGAAATATCAATCGAGTTATTAAAGAACTTTTTCTATTAACTTCTCCTTTTTTTACATATTTAGATGTTTCTTTTAATATAGGATAAAATATATTTTTTGATATTATTAAAAATAATGAACTTACTAATGTTGCAAAACTAAATACCAATATTCCTATTTTAAAAAGCAATATAACTGGATGACTTCCTGTACACATTAATGTTCCTAAAACTATTATTACTGGGAAAACCTCTATTGCAACAAACAACTTAAAAGGATATTTATAGCAAATTTCTCTAACTTCTGGTATACTTTTAATATCTTTGTTCTTTATCCATTTATCTATTTTTCTTAAAGAAATTTTAAAATATATTATAAATAATAATATTATTACAGCTACAGCTATCATATATTGATAGATATAATATAATTTAGAAACTTCTTTATCAAATTGAGTGTTTATTGCATCTGGTGGATAGTTTAATAATGATGGCAATAGAAAATAAAATACTACTGCAACTATTATTGTAATTATGGAAAAGGAAATGGATATTTTTCTAGATATATTTTTTGTTTTTTTCATCTTTTGCACTCTCCTTATTTTATAAACTCAACTGTTTTCATATATTCTAAAATCTTATTTAAGTATATTTCATCTGTGTTATTCCA
Source organism: uncultured Clostridia bacterium (assembly GCA_944388725.1). Taxonomy (GTDB): domain Bacteria; phylum Bacillota; class Clostridia; order TANB77; family CAG-508; genus CAG-269. The sequence continues at coordinate 13,978 of CALXJW010000007.1, forward strand.
TTTAAAGTTTAATTTTTTTAAATACTCACAAGTTATGTTATTTTTTTGTTTTATTGTATAATTATATATCAAGTCTTTATCTTCTGTAAAGTCATTAATAATTCCTTGAATACTATTTTGTTTTTCTTTATCTTTTGATAAATTTTCTATAATTTTTGTAAATTCGTCTTTAGAGACATTTTTTATTTTATAATTAAATTTATTCATTATTTTTAATATATCTTTTGTTGAAATCATATTAGGATTATATACATTAAAAATTCTATTTTTGCAATTATCTGACCAAATTATATTTTTTACAGCTGTTGCAGCATAATCAACAGGTGAAAATTCAAGTTTATTTTCTAAAATAGTGTTAGGTATATATCCTATTTCTATTATTGATTTTAGTCTTAAATATATTGCATTTTTATCTATATTTTCTTGAAACGCTCCATCAGTATATCTACCTGTTAAATCTCCTAATCTATATATAGTGGCATCTAAACCTTGATTTATGTTTTCTATAATCTTGGATTCTGCAATTAATTTACTTTTTGAATATACATTTTGTTCAAAATTTTGACCAATATAAAAACTATTTTCATCAAATTCTATAATTTTATTTTTTTGTTTCAATAAATAATTTCCACTTACAGTCATTGTTGAAATATAGTGTAATTGTATATCAAAACCTTTGCAAAAGTCAATAATGTTTTGTGTTGCTATTATATTTGATTTTTCAAAATTCGAATATTTTCCATAATGATTTACATTTGCAGCCGAATGTATTACTATATCTACATTTTTTTGTAAGTTTGAATATGTTTTATTATCTAATAAAAATCCTTTTTCTGATATTTCCCCTTCAATAACTTCAACATAATCTTCAAAAAGTTTCTCATATTGATTTCCAAAATAAAATTCTATCTTTTTTAATAGTCTTTCTTTTCCGGTAATGTTTTTTCTTGGTCTTATTATACAAAATATCTTATTTATTTTTTTATAATCTTTTAATAGTTCTATTAATAAATGACATCCAAAAAAACCAGTTGCACCTGTTAGTAATATAGAATATTTATTCTCCAATTTTTTACATTCCACTTCTTTAGTAAACTCGTTAACTATTTTATTTATTTTTTCAAAATTGTTATATTCTAATTCATTTTTGTTTTCTGTTTTATTTATTAAATTATCATATAATTCTCTTACTGTTGGATATTTATACATATCAAATACTTTTATGTCCAAATTATATTTAAATAAATCTGTAATAATATTTATTATTGTTAAAGAATCTGCTCCATAGTCAAATATATTATTATCGATTCCAAAGTTTTCTTCATTTAGTTTATTTTTTATTACATCTAATATTATTTTTTCTGTTTCATTTCTCGATTTAGATATTTCTTGTTGTTTAATTTCTTTATCAATTTTATAATTATTCAAGACTTTTCTATCTATTTTTCCATTTGGAGTAAATGGCATTTTATCTATTTGTGTAAAAGTATTAGGAATCATATAACTAGGAAGTATATTTAATAAATAATTTTTTACTTCTAAAACATTTATTTCTTCTGGATAAGAAAAAAATGCATTTAAAGTACTTTTCCCATCAATGTTTTTTACTATAACTGCTGATTTTATCAAATTATCATCTTTATAATGATTTATTGTTTCTTCTATTTCTCCTAATTCTATTCTTAATCCATTAATTTTAACTTGATGATCAACTCTTCCTTTACATTCTATTGTTCCATCTTCTTTCCAAATTCCAACATCTCCTGTTTTATACATAATTGAATTTTCTAAATATGGATTAGGTAAATACCTTGCATCAGTTAAATCTTTTCTATAAATATAACCTTTTCCTACTCCATCACCTGATATATATATTTCTCCCATATAATTTTCTGGAACAATTTTTCCATTTTTATTTAAAATAAATATTTGGGTATTTGGTATTGGTTTTCCAATACTAATTTTTTCTAAATTTGTTACATCTTTTGTTGTTGAAAAAATTGTTGTTTCTGATGGACCATACCCATTATATATTGTACAATTGAGTGTTACTATCTTTATTTTTTCTATTAATTGTTTAGGTAATTGTTCTCCTGCAAGCATAATATATTTTAAACTAGAAAAATTAGCATTATTTGATAAATTTTCTAAATGAAATTTCATAACAGATGGTGTAGTTTGTAATATTTCTATATTGTTTTCTTTTATAAGTCTTTCTAATTTTGAAGTTATTTTTTGTTCGTAAGAATTAGTAATATATAATTCTAATCCTCTCGTTAATGAAATTAATGTTTCAAATATAAATATATCAAATGATACTGTTGTTATGGAAATTATTTTATGTGATTTTCCATCATTTAAATATTCTATATTTTTTTTCATTGCATTATAAAAATTTGATAAATTCTTCTGTGTTAACATTACTCCTTTGGGTTTTCCTGTTGACCCTGATGTATATATTAAATACGATAAATCTTCTGGTTTTGATATGTTGAAGATATTACTTTTATTATCATCATATATATAATTATTTTTTAAAGAAATATCTATTATTTCTTTCTCAAAGTTTATTTTATTTATTAATTCTTTTCTTGTTAATAAAATATCTGCTTTGCTATTACTTAGCATATATTCTATTCTCTCATCAGGATAATCTGGGGCTATTGGTATATAACATCCTCCTGATTTCAGCACTGCTAATATTGCTATCATCATTTCAAAAGAACGATTTACCATTATTCCAACTATTGTATTATTTGTTACCCCATTTTTTCTTAATTCATATGCTAAACTATTCGCTTTTTCATTTAATTCTTTATACGTCATTGTTTGTTTTTCAAATACTATTGCTATATTATCTGGCGTTTTTTCTACTTGTTGTTCAAAATATTTTATTATAGGAATATTTTTATCATATTCTAAATCTGTTTTATTAAATTCATATACTAATTTTTCTTTTTCTTCCGGAATAACAATTTCAATATCTTTTATTTTAATATTTTCTGTAGATATTATTTGTTCTATTATATATAATATTCTATTATGAATATTTTCTATATCTTTTTCATCATATAAACTAATTTTATAGTCATAAGATATATTTAAAATTCCTGTATCATTTATATCATATATTTGTATATCTATATCATCTGCACAACATCCATTAAATGTCCATTCTGTTTTGTATTTTACATTTCCCCCACTCATTTGTGTATTTGTTATTTGATATGATAATAAAATATTATATAAATTAGGAACATTTTTATCTTTTTCTCTTAATTCTTCTAATAAATTTTGGTATGAATATTTCTGATGTTTTAACATATTTAAAGAGTCTATTGAAATGTTTTTTACAAATACTTTAAAATCTTCTATTCCCTCTAAATTTATTTTAAATGGTTCCATGTTTATAAACATACCTGCTGCGTTTTTTTCTTTATAATTTGTTCTGTTTAATATAGGTGTTCCTATAACAAACTCATCTAAATTTGTTATTTCTGATATATAAATTCCATAAATAGCCATGAAGAAATTATATAATGATATATTATTATTTCTACAATAGATTTTTATTTTATTTACCAAATTCTTATTTACTTGATATACTTTTCTATTACCTAATACTTCTAATTCTTTTCCTTTATTTTCTTTACTTCCTGGTATTATTGCAACTTCTGGAATTGTATGAAATTGCTCAATCCAATATGCTCTGTCTTTTTGAAATTTTTCACTTTTAATGTATTCTTTTTCTGAATTTATAAAGTCAATATATGAATATTGAGATTCTGTTTCTATTTCTTGATTTTGTTTTAATGCTGAATATGTTTTGATTATTTCATTACAAATGAACGCTAAAGTCCAGCCATCTGAAATTAAATGGTGTATGTTAAGCATGAAAGCTCCTTGACCATTAAAAAATTTAAAGATATAAAATTTGAATAAATAATTATTTTCGATATTAAATGGTGTTCTAACTATCTTGTCTCTTTTTTGATTTAATTCTACTAAATCAAGAACATCAATAAAATCTATCTTACAATCAATATTTTCAGATAGTTCTTGCATTATATTTCCTTCTTGTATTTTCATTCTCAATTTAAAATTTGAGTGTTTTTTGCATACCAATTTTATTGCTTGTTCTAATTTTGTAAAATCAACATTTTCCTCAATTATAGCAGTTCCGCAAATATTATTAACACTACTTCCTTTGTAATATTGTTCTGTTACCCAAATTGATTTTTGAGCATTTGTAAGATTTTCCATTTTTATCCTTTTTCTCCTTATATTTTCAAATATAATATACATAATAAAGTATACCATTTTTTTACACATTTTGCAAATGTTATACAGATTTTTTTATTTTTTTGATTATGGATTTGAAAATCGTTTCATAATATAAAAAAAATATGGAGAAATTTATATGAAAAAAAAGAAATTAAAATTTATGAAATTATTTTCTAGTATCATAGTTGTCTTTTTACTAATTTTTTTAGCATACTATTTTTATACTACTTATGAATCAATAGATATCACTCCAAAATATGAAATCACGCGTACTGATTCCACAATTAACTTAGAAACTGTGGAAAACGCTTTAGAAAAAAGCGAATCCATTTCGGATATGCTTGAAAGAGTTTCTCAAAGTGTTGTTGGTATTTCTAAAATAAAATCTCATAGTAATTCTATTTTTTCTAATGGTTCTATTAGTGAACTTGGTCTTGGAACAGGTATTGTTGTTTCTAGTAATGGCTATATTTTAAGCAATTCTCATGTAACTGGTGAAAAATATAGTACTTGTTATGTTACATTAGAAAATGGATATACTTATGAAGGTTCTGTTGTTTGGTCTGATTTTGATTTAGATTTATCAATTACTAAAATTGATGCTAATAATTTAAGCTATGCTACTATTGGCGATTCTTCCAAAGCCAAAACTGGAGAATCTGTTTACGCTATTGGTAATCCAATCGGATATGAATTTAGACGTACTATAACTTCTGGAATTATTAGTGCTACAAACAGAACTATTCGTATTGAAGAAAATGATGATGTTTATTATATGACTGATTTATTGCAAACTGATGCATCTATTAATCCCGGCAATAGTGGTGGTCCTTTAATTTTACCTTCTGGTGAAGTTATTGGCGTCAATACTGTAAAGATTACTTCTGCTGAAGGTATCGGTTTTGCCGTTCCAATTAATGTTATTAAACCTGTTCTTGAAAAATTCATTAATGAAAATACTTTTGAAGAAGCTTTTCTTGGTATTTATGCTTATGATAAACAAGTAGTTCCATATATTTCTTCTAATTCTAATTTTGATTCTGGAATTTATGTTGTTTATATTGATGCAAATAGCCCTGCTATTTCGTCCGGAATTCAAGTTGGCGATATTATTACTTCTATTGATGGTTATTCAATGAGTACTATGCTTGAATTGAAAGAATATATATATTCTAAGTCTCCTGGTGATTCTGTTTCTATTAATATTAGTCGTGGATATATTACTAAAACTTTTAATATTGTTCTTGGTTCAAAATAATTTTATACAGTAAAGAAGCCCTATTTTATAATAGGACTTCTTGGTGTGCCTGGAGGGATTCGAACCCCCGATCTCAAAGTTCGTAGCCGTTCACTGAGCACCACCGCAAATTTATCAAAATCAATATACTACAGTATTATCAATAATTCAGGAGTTTTTTAAAAATTTAAAATAGTTTAAAGAAGGTTAATAAAAGTTTAAAAAGTTTAAAAAATAATATCATTTCTGGGGAACGCTTTAAGAAAAACTGGGGAACTTTTTAAAAAAACAGTTAGCAAGAAAAATAAAACTGGAGAACTCTTTATTTTCAAAGGTTTTACCGTTCCCCTAAAAAATAAAAAAATTGGGGAACGCAAAATTTGGTTACAATAAGTCTATTAAATTTTATATATTGGAGATGATAAAAATGATAATTTTTATTATTGGATTATTTGTAGGGGCCAATCTTGGTCTCTTTTTATATGCTTGTATTTTGGCAGGTAAAAAAGCAGATGAACATATTTATAATGAAGGAGGTAAACTGTGAATGAAGAAAATAAAATTAGTTATTATTCTATCATACCTGCTACGGTCCGTTATGATAAAGAATTAAAACCTGCAGAAAAATTATTGTATGGTGAAGTAACAGCACTAGCAAATAGAAATGGTTACTGCTATGCACAAAACAAATACTTTGCAGAACTTTATAATGTTACAAATGGCACTGTTAGCAAATGGTTATCTCATTTACAAAAATTAGGTTACATACAAATTGAGATAAAAAGAAATGAAAAGCAAGAAATAATTGCTAGGTATATCTATATTGTAGATACCCCCTATGGTCAAAAAAGACTATACCCCTATTGTCAAAAACAACCTTACCCTATGGTTAAAAATGACATAGATAATATTATAAATAATAATATAGATGACCTATTTATTTTAATTATAAATAATAGCAACAAAATTCCAAACGATTTTTATCGTGTTTTAGAAAGATTAGAATTTATCTATCCTGAAGATATATTATCAATAATGAAACAAGATAAAATTCAAATGCTAAAAAATATTATTTATATCTTATACGATTTATATAATAATCAATTTGGCTTTCTACTTTCAAAAATCAGCAGAGAGTCTTTATTAAATTTGTATATATTAGCACAAGAACATGAACCTGATGATTTATTAAATTATTATAAAAGAACAATTATCAATAAGTACACAGATGACAGTACCTAAAGGAGAGATTTTATGCTAGATAGTTATATGAATAATATTGAAAATATTGTATCTTCCACTCTATTTATAGGTTTTAAAATTACTTTGATAATATTAGTATCTTTACTGATAATATCTCTAATTTTACTAGCAATAGGGTGTTTGATAAAATCACAAAAGATGAAATCAAAATTCTTAATAGCTGTTCCCAGCTTATTGATAGGAATAATTTTTTTCTTATCAATTCCACCTATCTTTATATATTTTAAGAATTTGATTTAAGTATATAGTAATTCTCCTTAAAATTTGCCCAAATAATTTATAAGGAGATGATATTTAGTGAATTTTAAAAATCAAAAAAAACATTTAGTTCCTAAAATAAAAGCAATTGGAACTATGATTACATTGTTTGCTATAAAAGCTAATATGTGCTTTGCGACAGAAGGTGGTACAACTATTGGAACTGCGGAGGTAGAAACAGCAACTGAAAATATAAAAAGAGTAATTACAAGTATAGCAATGCCTCTTGGTGGAGTACTTATATTTGCTAGTGTAGTTATAGCAGCAATAAAAATGATAGCAAACTCAAATAACCCTCAAAAAAGAGCTGAAAGTATTGGTAGTTTAGCCTGGATATGTGGTGGAGGTGTTATATTAGGAGCATCTTTAATAATTGCCGGTATAATCATAAATATTGCAACAAATAATTCTGGAAATTTACTTGGTGGATAGGTGATTATTTATGAGAGTATTTAAAGTTCCTTTTGATATAAAAAGGGAAGAAAAAATTTTTGGTGGTTATTTAAGTTTAAGACAAGTTGTTTATTTAATGCTTGGTGCATCTAGCCTATCTCTTTTTGCTACACCATTACCAATAGCATTAAAAATATTACTTATCTTTTTTATTATAAGTTTCTTTTTATTGTGTACTTTTTTGAAAATTGGTGAGCAGAACTTTGATAAGTTCTTTTTTTATTTCATTAAATATCTCTTTCGCAAGAAATATTTTGTATATAAGAGGTGTTTAAAATGGTAATAATGATTATATTTTTAGTTTTAACTGTTCTATTTATCATAGGTACAGTTATTTATTTAAACAATAAAAAGAAAAATGTAAATGCACCAAAGCATAGTGCAGAAACAAAAGATAAAGATAAAAGTAATAAAAAAGGAAAAAAACAATTAACAGATATTTTGCAGATAAAAATTAAAGATAATATTATTTGTTTAGGTAATAGATATTCAAATGTAATTAAATTAGGAAATATTGATTATAATATGCTTTCTAATAGTGAACAAGATTCTATTGAAAATGTACTTATTCAAACAGCACTAGCAATAGATTATCCTATTCAATTTTTTTCTACAACGGAATTTATTGATACAAGCAAGGTTATATCTTTAATTAAACAAAATAAAACAAACAACACAAAGATTAGAGAATATAAAGAATATCTTATTAACTATCTACAAAATCTTATGGAAAACAGGACTATTTCTGTTGTAAAGAATTATGCAATTATCAGTTATGATGGTACATATGAAAAAGCTATTGAAGAATTAAATAGAAAGTCATTATCTTTTACAGGAAACTTACTTAGAGCTAAAATTGTTTGTGAGATATTGAATGAAGATGACTTATATAATTTAATTTATAGAGAATTAAATAAAAATTCTGCTATAAATATTAGCAACTTAAAGGAAGGAGGTAAAAATTTATATGTTGGGAAAAAGCAAAAAGCAAAAAGAAATAAACATATTTAATAATATTCCTACAATGGCAGATATTTTATTACCTGAAACATTACAAGAAAGGAAAGATTATTTAGTTTTAGGATATAACAAATATACAAGAATTTTTGCAATGACAATTTATCCTGAACAAACTTGGGTAAGTTGGCTTGATGATCTATTTCATATAGGTAATATAAATATTTCTGTAAAAATTGAACCTTCAAGCAATGGAAATGTAATTAATCAATTAACAAAAAAATTAGTTCAAAGTCAATCTGAATATGCTACATATAGTCGACAAGGAAATATCTTACATCTTCCAGAATTAGAAAAACAAATTGGAGATTTAGAAGATTTACGAATGCTTATACAAACTAATCAAGATAAACTCTTTTTTGCTACAATATTCATATCAGTAAATGCTGAAACTTTAGAAGATTTAAACGAAAAGACAAAGATATTAGAAAGTGAATTAAACAAAAAAACAGCTATGATAAGAACATTAACTTTTAGGCAAGTTGAAGGACTAAAAACAATATTACCTACTGGTGAAGTTCCTATTCCTAATTACGAAAGAAATATGGTCGCAGGTCGGCATTGCTACACTTATTCCTATATCAAACCCTAATCTTTCACATGATAGAGGTATTTTTATTGGAAGAAATATGTACACAAATGCACCAGTATATGTAGATACATTTATTGGTCCTCCCACACTTCCTAATCCTCATGTATTTATTTGTGGTACTTCTGGTGGTGGAAAAAGTGTCGCTCTAAAAACATTAACTGCAAGAAACATTGCAACAACAGGTTGCGGTGCTTTTTTTATTGATGTTGAAGGAGAATACACAAACCTTACTAGAATGCTTGGAGGAAAAGTTATAAAAATTGAACAAGGAAAATCAGCAGGAGTAAATCCTTTTGAAATAGAACCTGATAAAAAAGGAAATAAGCAATTTATAAATATTTTAGATAAAGTTGCAGAGATAAGAGCATTACTTGGAACTATTTGTAGGAATTATGGAAGGACATTAACAGGAACTGAAAACACAGAAATTGAGGTAATTGTAAATCAATTATATGCAGAAAAAGGCATTACAAGTGATGTAAATTCACTTTTCGAAAAAAAAGGTGGAAAACTAGACAATGGAAAATATGCTATTGGAAGAATACCAAAAAAAATGCCAACTCTTACAGACTTTCAAAAAAAATTGAAAGAAAGAGGTAATTGTAAAGAACTATCAAATATATTAGTTCCTTTTTTGAAGGGAAATTCATTGCGGTATGTTTGATTGTGAAAGTAAAATTTTATCAAGTGAAGATATAATTTGTTTTGATATGTCAGAAGTAAAAGATGAATTTACCAAGTTATATTCTAGTTTTGTAATATTAACATGGGTTTGGCAAAA
>CALXJW010000008.1 GCA_944388725.1 uncultured Clostridia bacterium
TGTTTGTAGTGCTTATTTCTATAATGTCTTGTTCTATTAACTTTTCTATTTTTCTCCAAATACAGTCATATTCATCTATTTTTATAAACAAATCTACTTCTGGCAATTCTTTTATTAATTCATCATAATATCTTTGTACTAAACATCCAATGGCGATTAAATATTTACATTTTTGTTTTTTATATTCTGCCATTTCTAATATGGTATTTATCGCCTCTTGTTTAGCACTTTCTATAAATCCACATGTATTTATTACTATTATTTCTGCCTTTTCTGGATTATTTTCTATTTCATATTTATTATTTTTAAAATGCCCTATTAATATTTCTGTATCTATTAAATTTTTACTACAACCTAATGATATAAATCCTACTTTCATTTTTTCTCCCTTTTAACTATTATGACTGCATATATGCTTTCTTGTTAATTCCATTAAATTTAATTTTGTAAAACCTTCTACTTGTGTTTTTGCTCTATCTTTTTTTAATTCTTCTTTTAATAAATTTTCTATTTTGTCTTTATTTTCTTGTTTTTTCATATCAATATAGTCTATTATTATTATTCCACCTATATCTCTTAATCTTATTTGTTTTGCAATTTCTATTGTAGCTTCATAGTTTACTTTATATGTTGTTTCTTCTAATGAACTTTTTCCTGTATATTTTCCCGAATTCACATCTATTGCAACTAAAGCTTCTGTTGGATCTATTGTTATAAATCCACCACAATTCAACCATATTTTTCTTTGTTTTGCCTTTTCTATTTGTTTTTCAATATCATATTTTTTTAATAAATCTTCTTCAGTCAAAATAATTTTGATATCTTTTATTTTTTCTTGTATTTCTTGGTATTCTTTTGAATCGTTTAATTCTATAGAGTTAATTTTTTCTGTTGGAATATCTATTAATATTTTTTCTAGTATTGATGGTCCTTTATATAATAATTGGGGTTCATTTTTACTGTTTTCAAAAGAATTTCTTATTTGTTCCCATTGTTTTAACAATTTGTCTAGATCTTTTTTTATGACATCCTCATTCTTATTTTCTGTAGCTGTTCTTATTATAGCTCCCATATCTTGAGGTAAAATATTTTTTAATATATTTGTTAATCTTTCTCTTTCTTTATCATTTTCTATTTTTTGTGATATTGTTAATATTGTTGTATTTGGCATTAAAATTATATATTTACCTGTTAATTTTATATGTGTAGATATTCTTGCTCCTTTTTTCTCATTACTATCTTTTTGAATTTGTACTAATATTTTTTCCTTCGCTTTGATAACATCTTTAATTTTAGGCTCTACTTTTTTCTCTTTTTTTTCATCTATTTGTGGTATAATATCTTTTGCGTGTATAAAACTATTTTTTTCTGTGCCAATATCTATAAATGCTGCTTGCATTCCTGGTACTATATCTTTTACTATTCCTAAGTATATATTGCCTTCTTTTCTTGCTTCTTGATTTGCTTTATTTTCCTCATATGTTTCTATTAATTTCCCATTTTCTAATACTGCTATTGTTTTGCTTTCTAAATTTTTGTTTACTTTTATATCTATCATGTCTTTACCTTTCTTTAATTAAATTTATTCATTGCACTATCAATTCCATTTTTTAAAATCTCTCCTAATGCATTTGTTGCTTTTAAAATTCCCTCTTCTAATTTCTTTCTTTCTTCATCTGGTACATTACCTATCACATAATTTATTTTATCTTGCTCATGGCTTGGCCTACCTATACCTATTCTTATTCTAGCAAATTCCTCAGTTCCTAGATTTTCAATTATTGACTTTATACCATTATGTCCACCAGCTCCACCTTTTTTTCGAATTTTTATATTTCCTGGTTCTATATCCATATCATCATATATTATTAAAATATTCTCTTTATCTATTTTATAAAAATCTATTACTTCTTTTACGCTTATTCCGCTTAAATTCATATAAGTTTGTGGTTTTAATAATATTATTTTTTTATTTTCTAAGATTGTGTTTTCATATATTCCATGGAATTTATTTTTATTTAATTTTATACCATATTTTTCTGCTATTTTATTTATTGTGTCGAAACCCATATTATGTCTTGTTTTTCCATATTCTTCTTCTGGATTTCCTAAACCTACTATTAAATACATACTTTTTCTTCCTTTTTTATTTATTCTTATTTATTTTACATTGTTTTTATATTTTTTTCAAGTATATGACAAAAAAATGCCCCTTTATGGGGCAAATTTATTATTCTGCTGATTCTTCTGTTTCAGGAGCGTCATAAGCTTCTAAAATAGCTTTTTGAATTTTCTCTCTTGTTTCAGCATTGATTGGATGTGCTATGTCTTTGAATTCTCCGTTTGGAGTTTTTCTGCTTGGCATAGCTATGAATAATCCATTTTGACTTTCGATAACTTTGATATCATGGATAACAAATTCATTATCGAATGTTACAGAAGCAACAGCTTTCATTCTGTTCTCTGAATTTACTTTTCTTAAACGTACGTCTGTTATTTGCATTGTGTGCACCTCCACTGTTAAATTATTTGTACATAGTCGTTTAATCTTATGTACTAACTATATTATTCTCCATATATTTTTTTATTCCTTCTTTTTTTTACATTTTTTTTATTTTTATTATTGTATTTGATACACATATATTTTTTATATAACTTTTATTTTACAATTTGGACATTTCTTTTCAATATTTGCTATTCTTTCTTTATTTTCTTTATACATATTTTCTACTGAATTTTGGAATGATAATAATATATTTAATATATCTTCTTTATCTTTTTTTCTGTTTTTTCTATATTCTTCCCAAGATTTATTATTTTCTTGCCAAAGTTTTGCATTTTCTTGCCATCGTTTTTCGTTTTCTTGCCATCGCTTTTTATTTTGGATTTTTTCGTCTCTTACTTCATCTGCCAAATTATTAATTGCTTTTAAGATTTGCACAAATTCTTCACTTTTCATGTAACACCTTCTTTATATATATTTTTATGCTGATTATTAAATAGAAATAATATTTAAGATTAAAGATTAAAAATTTTTGATTTAAAATATGTGTATCAAATATATTAATATTTTACCATATTATTTTTGCTTGTCAAGAAATTTTAATCGACATTTTTTTCATATTAAATAAAATTATTGTTTGACAACATTCAATATTTGTAACAAAAAACTTGCAATTTACATTATATAAGTATATAATTTAAAAAATTAATTCATAAGGAGTGTTTATAATGCCTAATATAGAAAATATAAAAAAATACAAGAAAATACATATGATTGGAATTGGCGGAGTTAGTATGAGCGGAATTGCAGAAATTCTTGTTAACTGGGGATTTACTGTGTTTGGAAGTAATAATGTTGATTCTGAAATATTACATACTTTACAAAAAGCTGGTATAAAGATTAGTATTGGTCACAAAAAAGAAAATGTTATTGGGGCTGATTGTATTGTTTTTACTGCTGCCATTAGTAAAGATAATCCTGAACTTGTTTATGCAAAAGAGCTTGGAATTCCTGTTATTGAAAGATCTGATTTTTTGGGTGAACTTACTAGATGTTATGAAAATACAATTGCAATCTCAGGTACTCACGGAAAAACAACTACAACTTCTCTAGTTTCTTTATGTTTTATAGAAGCTTTAAAAGATCCAAGCATTCAAGTTGGAGCAATTCTTCCAGAAATAAATGGTAATTATAGAGTTGGTAATAGTGAAAATTTTATTATTGAAGCTTGTGAATATGTAGAAAGCTTTTTAAAATTTAGTCCTAAATCTGAAATTATTTTGAATATTGATAATGATCATTTGGATTATTATAAAAATATAGAAAATGTAAAAAAAGCTTTTATTAAATATGTTAAATTATTACCTGAAAATGGTCATCTTATTATAAATGCTGATGATACTAATTGTTTAGATTTACCTATTTATTCAAAAGCTCCTTGCATCAAATATGGTATTGAAAATGAGGATGTGGATTTTTCTGCTAAAAATATAATTTTTGATGAAGATGGTTTTCCAGAATTTGATGTTTATAAATATAATGAATTTTATGAACATATAAAATTATCTATTCCTGGCAAACATAATGTATTAAATGCATTAGCATGTATTTCTTTATGTGATACTTATAATATTTCTAAAGAATATATCAAGTCTGCTTTGGCCAAATTTAAAGGTGCTGATAGAAGATTTGAATTTAAAGGCTTAGTTAATGGTGCTAAGGTTTATGATGATTATGCACACCATCCAACAGAAATTCTTGCTACTGCAAAAGCTTTAAAGAATAAAAAATTTCATCAGTCGTGGGTTGTTTTTCAACCACATACTTATAGTAGAACATTCAATCTTTTAAAAGATTTTGCAAATGCTTTACTTATTTTCGATAATATTATTATTACAGATATTTATGCTGCTAGAGAAAATAATACTTATGATATTTCTTCTAAAGATTTAGTAAATGAATTAAATAATTTAGGAAAGAAATCTATATATATTTCTAATCTTGATGATTGTGCTACTTATTTAAAAAACAATGTTCAAAAAGATGATATTGTTTTGACTTTAGGGGCTGGTACTGTTACCAATATAGGTCCTATGATTGTTAAATAAATTATAAAAAAGTAACGGAGGCAGTATTCTATGAATACTGCCTCCGAGCTGGTAACTTGAAACCGGCTTCTCTATTTAGAGATTACTTGGCAATCCTTATTATCACCTTATCATTGGAGAGGGCAATTTCCAGGACATACATTTCCTCGCGTAAAATCGCCACCTTTTGGCATGAAACTTGCATTTCTCGTGTCTTACCATTGCAGTCAGGACACAACAGCTCAATTTTTATTTCCCCATTTGGAATAATTTGTTGCATCTCCTCTGCAAGTTGAACTCCCAACATAGATGTTTTTCCAACAATTTTGCAAACAACACTCTGCCAACTGGAATATCTCCATCCCAGTTTGGTATACTCGCGTAATCCTTGACAATCCCCATAACTAGTCCCTTCCTTTTCAGAAGGATAGTTTGGGTGACTGATTAAGGCTCGTCTTGGGCAAAAGCCCAAATCTTCGTACATAGCAGCCATATTCTTACCTCCTATTAGCTGTACTACCAAGTTAAAACTAATCGACTATTTGCATCATATCACATTTCATATAGTATTGCAATTTTTATTTCTAATTTTTCTACATTTTTTATATATTCAATATAACTTATTTTAACTTTAATATTAACGCAATCATGAAGCATTTACTAAAAATTATACAAATTTGTATATATTTATTATAAAATTTATGATAATATATTTAAAACTAAATAATTTTATTAATAAATGAAAGGTAAAAAATGAAAAAATATGTTGTTATCTTTTTAATTTCAAAAGACCATAAAAAAGTATTAATGGTAAAACGAAATAAACCACCATATAAAAATTGTTGGAATGGGATTGGTGGAAAAATAGAAAAAAATGAAACTGAAATCCAAGCAAGTATAAGGGAATGTTATGAAGAAACAGGAATCCAATTAACTAATCCAAAATTATTTATAACTTATATTTACCCAGAAACAAATACAGTAAATACAGGAACAAATTTAAGTGTTTTATATGATTTTATAGATGAAGTTTCAATAAAGCCTAATTATGAAGGTATATATGAATGGAAAGACATTCAATTTGCTTTAGATTTTAATAATAGAGAATTAGCAGGTTTTGCTAATATAAGCCAATTTATAAAAGAAATTCTTGATTTAGAAAATGTCCAAAAATTCTATGTCTAGAGAATTAATTTCAAATAGATACAACTGTAATCCGTTTAAACATAAGGTTCTAGTTAAGGTAAAATTTCTATCTCTATTGTTCAAATAGATAATACTAACATAAGTACTAGTTACTTTTATTTAAATGGAGCCACTAAGCAGAATCGAACTGCTGGCCTACGGGTTACGAATCCGTCGCTCTACCAACTGAGCTATAGTGGCAACTATATTCATTCTTTTATGATACAACTTATTATTAAAATTTGTCAATACATAAAACATTATATTTTATATTTTTTATATTTTTTATTCAATTTCTATTGAATTTATTTTGTTTTTGTTATAGTATATAGAAAATAATGTCTTATACATAGGAGGATAATTATGCCAACAAAAACAAAAGAAACATCAAATACCACAAATGAATCAAAAGAAGTTAAAAAAACTAAAAAAACAGCTAAAACTACTGAAATCAAAGAAGTTTCAAAGAAATCAGCAAAAACGACAAAAAAAGCAACCGCCACAAAAAAATCTACTACTTCTAAGCTTCAGAACAAAACTAAATCAGTAAAAAAAGAAACACAAAAAAAGAAACCTGCAAAAAAATCAACTACAACTAAAAAAGTAGCAAAAAAAGAACAACCTTTAACCAATGTAGTTGAATATTATGATTTACCATATAGATATAATGAAACTGTTGTAAAAATCCTATATCAAACACCAGACACATTATTTGTATATTGGGATATATCAGATAAAGATAGAGAAAATTATATCAAACAATTTGGTGAAAATTTCTTTAATATAACAAGACCTGTTTTAATAATTCATAATGATACTATGAATTACAGTTTTGAAATACCTATAAATGATTTCGCAAATAGTTGGTATTTACATATAAATGATAGTAAATGTAATTATAGAGTTGAACTTGGCAGACGTCCAAACCATTATAATACAGAAGTTTCACAAGAAATTCAAGAAAATTTACATACAGATTATATTTATGTTTCATCATCAAATAATATAGAATCACCTAATGACCACGTATTATTTAATACTAACGAAAATAATACAGTTAAATTTAGAAATGTAAAAAATAATTCCGAATTTTCTGTTCCATTATTTGATATTGTAAAACAATTACCTGGAATGAAAAAATCTTCAAATATACCATATATCAGTGAAGAGATATTACAAGATTTATATGAATCAATATATCAAAATGAAGATATTAGATTTTTTGATAGAATTTCAAACCCTTCTTCTGGTAGCCCTTCTTCTGGAAGTGTACCAGTTAGAAATAATTAAGAATACAAATGTCGTAGGACAAATTTATTCCTACGACATTATTAGATAAAGGAGTATTAATATGCAAAAAAAAGGTTATGTAAGCTTTGTATTACATGCACATCTTCCATTTATTCATCATCCAGAAAGTGATGATTATTTAGAAGAATCTTGGTTATATGAAGCAATATCAGAAACATATATACCACTATTACAAAATTTTCAAAAATTAGTTGATGAAGGTGTTGATTTTAGAATTACTATGTCAATGACCCCTCCTCTACTTTCTATGTTAGATAATAAATTATTACAAAAAAAATATATACATTACTTAGAACAATTAATTGAATTGTCTGAAAAAGAAATAAAAAGAACATCATATGATAAAAGACTTAATAAACTTTCTCATTATTATTATGATAGATATTCTAATGATTTACATCTTTTTAGAGATGTTTTCAAATGTAATTTAATAGAACAATTTAAACATTTTCAAGATATTGGAGTTTTAGAAATAATAACATGTGGTGCTACACATGGATATTTTCCAATATTATATGTTACAGAAGAAACTGTTAGAGCTCAAATTGCAGTTGGAGTTCAAACTTATGAAAGATATTTTGGTAGAAAACCTCGTGGAATTTGGCTTCCTGAATGTGGATATGTACCAGAAGCAGATAAATATCTAAGAGAATTTGGTATTGAATATGCTATTGTTGAATCTCATGGAATTTTATATGCAGACCCTACACCTATTTATGGCACTTATGCCCCAATTGTTTCACCTGGAGGTTTAGTTGCTTTTGGTCGTGATATGACTTCATCTCAACAAGTATGGAGTTCTATTGATGGTTATCCTGGAGATTTCAATTATAGAGAATTTTATCGAGACATTGGTTATGAAGCAGATTATGAATATATAAAACCATATATAGCTCATAATGGTGTTCGTGTTCATACGGGTATTAAATATTATAGAATTACTGGAAAAACAGATTATAAAGATTATTACGATGTACAATGGGCTAAAGATTCTGCAGAAAGACAAGCTGGTCATTTCTTAGATTCTAGAACTGAACAAATTAATAATGTTGCAAATTACATGTCTGTTCCCCCTATTATATTATGTCCTTATGATGCAGAACTATATGGTCATTGGTGGTATGAAGGTCCATATTGGTTATATATTTTATTTAAAAAGATTTATTATGATGATTGTAATTTTGAATTAATTACACCATCTGAATATATTGATAAATTCTCAAATATTCAAGTTTGTTCACCTTGTAGGTCAAGTTGGGGAGCAAATGGATATAGTGGTGTTTGGTTAAACCCTACAAATGATTATGCACATAGACATTTACACAAAGCTGGTGATAGGATGGTTGAACTTGCAACTTCTTATCCTAATGCAAAAGGTATTACAAAAAAAGCATTAAATCAAGCAGCGCGTGAACTTCTACTTGCACAAAGCAGTGATTGGTTATTTATTATTACAAATGGTACAATGGTTGATTATGCCAAAAAACGTATTAAAGACCATATTGGTCGTTTTACTAAATTATATAATCAAATAAAAACTAATAAAATTGATGAAATATTTTTAAAAGATATTCAAAAAAAGGATTGTGTATTTCCTGATATTGATTATCATATTTATACAAAATTACACTAATTTTACGGTAGATTTATTCTACCGTTTTTTTATACAAGTTTCATTTTTATTTATTTTGAATATTATATCTTAGTTATTGAATAAAAATTTACTTTTTAGCAGATAATATACAAAATAATATTAAAAAGGAGCTGTTTATGAATTCATTATGTATTAAAACTAATAATGATGATATCTTAAAATATTTAAAAGATGAATTTACAGAATTTAATATGTCTGATGTTTATTTTTCTACTAATGAATTCAAGCTATATAAAAATATAATTATACACTATAAAGGTAATAATACTGAATTTTTCTATAACAAATTAGCAACTATTTTATCTTATTTAGTTATAGATTATTTCGAAAGTGATATTATAAAAAATGTTCTACATTCAAATTATTTTTATTTTAACAATATAGAATTTTTTGACATTTTAAATTTGTGTTATGAAAATTTATGTGATGATAATGAATTTTCTTTTGAAAATAGGCAAATTGTTTTATTTGATATTTTCTATAATTATATAAAATCTCATCATTCTATAATAATTTCTGGATTTGTAAATTTTAGATTATCAACTTATAGGAAATTATTAGAAGACTTAATTGATTTTTCTGTTAATGAATATATTATAGAAAGAGAATATTATGAATTTATTTCTCTTTTAAAATTATATATTAATTCGCAATCAAGTTTAACTAATATTGTTCATATTATTAATTTAGATTATGATATTTATTTACTTAATGAGGATTTAAATATTATTGATATTGATAAAAATTCATTAAATGCAAAATATTTATCTGATGTTACTTTTTCTAATAATGATTTTATTTTAAATACATTGCTTAATTTATTGCCCCAAAAAGTGTTTTTACACCAGGTTTCTAACTATTCTAATTTAGAATTTATAAATACTTTAAAACTAATTTTTGATAGTCGTTTAAAAATTTGTACAGATTGTAATATTTGCAATTTATATAAAAATTTAAATGTTAAACATAAAAAATAGTCTGCAATTGCACAGAAGGGACAGTCCTTAAAGTGCAAAATGCACAAAAGGGACAGTCCTTAAATTTCATTTTGAACAAAAAAGACTGTCCCTAATGTTTGTTTTGAACAAAGGGACACTCCTTAATTTTTTAAACTGCAAAATTTATTCCTCTTGCTACTATATTTTTCATATTTTCAATTAGTTCATCTATTTCTTTTGGTGTTACTATCATATTATATTCCCCAACATTTAAGGCTTCTTTTACTTCTTCATATTTATCTTCTTGTTGTAATTTATTTAAATAATCATTTGATTTGGCTTTGTCTTGTAATCTATCTATAAATATATCTATTCCATCTGATACCAAAGTTGCTAGTTCAACAACTGTAGGTATACCTATTGCTATTACAGGAATATTCAAAGTTCTTTGACTTATTTCTTGTCTAGTGTTTCCAACTCCTGCTCCTGGCACTATTCCCGTATCTGAAATTTGTATTGAGCTACTTATTCTTTCTATACTTCTTGATGCTAATGCATCTATTACAATTAAAAGTTTTGGTTTTATATTATCTACAATTCCTTTTAATATTTCTACTGTCTCTATCCCTGTTGTTCCTAATACTCCTGGCGATATTGCACTTACTGGTCTTGTTCCTTCATCTATATATTGCGGTAAATATTTTATTATATGTCTAGTTACATCTATTTCATTTATTACTTTTGGACCTAAGGCATCTGGGGTTACATATATATTTCCTAATCCAACTACTAATATTTCTCCTTGTTTATCAGTATGTTTATCAATTAGATTTTTTAATTCTTCTGATAATGTTTCAGATGTCTTTTGTATTTCATCTTCTCCTGCTATTTTTAATTTTTTTATATCTATTGTTATATAGTTTCCAATTGGTTTTCCTATGGATTTTTCTCCATTTTCATTTGTTATTTTTACTCTTGTTACTCTAAGATTTTCGTTTTTTTCTTCTTCTGTACTTTCTATTCCATCTATTTGGTGTATTTTATTTATTTTTTGATATATGTCTCTTCTTTCAAGTGCTAAATCTGTTCTAAAATTATACATAAATTCCTCCTTGACAACACTATTTTTATTAGTATCTCTTAAATTGATATTTATTATTCAAAAAAATAAAGCAGAAACTTATTCTTCTGCTTTACAACTATTTACAGTACTTTGAACATCTAGTCCATATATTTTTTCTATTTCTTCAACATTTCCATGTTTAATAAATTCATCTGGATATCCAAAACACTTTAATTTTACATTATCTAAATTATTTTTTGTTATTATTTCTGAAATTGTACTTCCCAATCCACCTTTTATAATATTATCTTCTATTGTTATAACATTTTTGGTTTCTTTAATAGATTTTAATATATATTTTTCATCAATAGGCTTTAAGAATCTAACATTAATAACTTCTGCATTTATTTTATATTTTTTTAATTCTTTTGAAACTTCTACTGCTCTTGATACCATTTTTCCTATTGCTAATATTGTCATTTTATTTTTTATCTCTTTATCAAATTTCATTACCTTTTCTGCTTTGCCTAACTCTATTTTTTTGTGTGTTTCAAATTTTATATTAGATTCTCCACCTCTTGGATATCTTATTGCAACAGGTTGATTTAGAGTTAAAGCAAATTCTAACATTTGCTCTAATTCCTCAAAATCTTTTGGAGCCATTATTGCTAAATTTGGTACTATATTTAAAAATGACAAATCATATATTCCTTGATGTGTTTCACCATCATTTCCAACAATTCCAGCTCTATCCACACAAAGCACAACAGGTAATTTTTGTAAACATATATCATGTATAACTTGATCATATCCTCTTTGATAAAAAGATGAATATATTGGTATTACTGGTTTCATTCCTGCTCTTGCAAGTCCTGCAGCCATTGTTAATGCATGTTGTTCTGCAATTGCGGCATCAAAAAATCTATTTGGAAATTCTTTTCTAAATTTTGCTAAACCTGTTCCGTCTGCCATAGCTGCTGTTATTGCAACAATCTTTTCATCTTTTTTTGCTAACTCTACTAGCTTATCACCAAATACTTTTGAATAATCTGCTTTTTTTGGTTTTTTAGATTTTCCTGTTTCTATATCAAAACTTGATGTACTATGGAATTTGTCTGGATTTTCTTCAGCTGGTTTATAGCCTTTACCCTTTTTAGTAATAATATGTACTAAAACAGGCTCTGTTTCCTTTTTTGCTAATTTTAAAATCCATTCTAATCTCTCTATATCATGGCCATCAACAGGTCCTAAATATTTTATTCCAATGTTCTCAAAAAACATTTTCGGAATTACTAATTGTTTTAAACTATATTTAACTTTTCTTGCAAAAATTATAATTGCTGGCCCTACTTTGGGAATTCTTTCTAAACCTTTTCTTACAATATTATTTGACTTCTTATAAAATTTCTTTGTTCTTACTTTTGTCAAAAATCTAGATATTCCGCCAACATTTTTAGAAATACTCATTTCATTATCATTTAATATTATAATTACTTTTGTTTTACTATTTCCTGCATCATTTAATGCTTCTAATGCCATTCCACCTGTTAATGCGCCATCTCCAATTACAGCTATTACTTCATGATTTTCTTTTTTTAAATCTCTCGCTCTTGCCATTCCTAATGCTGCAGATATTGATGTACTGCTATGACCTGTTTCAAAACAGTCATATTTTGATTCTTTTACTTTTGGAAAACCAGATAATCCATCTAATTTTCTTAATGTTTTTATCTTGTTTTTTCTCTCTGTTAAAATTTTATGTACATAAGTTTGATGTCCTACATCCCATACTATTTTATCTTCTGGCGTATTAAATACACTGTGAAGAGCAATTGTTAATTCTACTACTCCCAAATTTGATGCAAGATGACCACCATTTTCAGATACAGTTTTTATTACTGTTTCTCTTAATTCTTCAGCTAATTTATCTTTTTCTTTATAATTTAATTTTTTTAAATCTTTTGGTTTATTTACATTATCTAATATTTTTTCACTCATTTTTAGCCTCTCCATATAAAAAGCAGAAGAATCATCTTCTGCTATATATTTTATATATATTAGAAAATTCCTACTACTTCTCCATTTTCATCTATATCTATACTTTCAGCAGCAGGAACTTTAGGTAATCCTGGCATTGTCATAATTTTACCACAAAGAACTACAATAAATCCCGCACCTGCTTTTATCTCTACATCTCGTACATTTATCTCAAAATCTTCTTTTGTTTCTAATTTTTTTGCATCATCTGAAAATGAATATTGCGTTTTTGCAATACATATTGGCAATTTTCCATATCCTAATTTTTCTATTTTTTCTATTTTTTCATCTGCTTCTTTTTCATAAGTTACATCTTTTGCACCATATACTTTTGTTGCAACATCTTTTATCTTTTCTTTTATTCCTTTATCTAATTCATATATATATTTAAAATCTTCATCTTGTTTTGATATATCTATTATTTTTTGAGCTATATCAATTGCACCTTTTCCACCTTTTGCCCAGCTTTCTACTAAACTTGACATTATTCCTTTTTGTTTTAATTCATTTTGAACATATTCTAATTCTTTTTCTGTATCTGTATTATATTTATTTATTGCAACTATAACATTTAATCCAAATTTATTTTTTAAATTATCAATATGCCTATATAAATTATTCATTCCTTTTTGCAAATATTCCATATTTTCTTTTAATACATCTTCTTTTGGTGATCCACCATGATATTTTATTGCTTTTATTGTTGCTACACAAACTACTGCATCTGGATGTATATTGGCTTTTCTACATTTTATATCTAAGAATTTTTCTGCTCCTAAGTCTGCTCCAAATCCTGCTTCTGTTATTGTATAATCAGCTAATTTCATTGCCATTTTTGTTGCTATTATACTATTACATCCATGTGCTATATTTGCAAATGGTCCTCCATGTATTAGTGCTGGTGTATGTTCTAAAGTTTGTACTAAATTTGGTTTTATTGCGTCTTTTAATAATACAGCCATACTTCCTTCTGCTTTTAAATCTTTTGCAAATACTGGCATTCCTTTTTTGTTATATCCTATTATTATATTACCTAATTTTTGCTTTAAATCATTAATATCTGTTGCTAAACACAAAATCGCCATTACTTCTGACGCAACTGTTATATCAAAACTATCTTCTCTTGGTACTATTTTACTTTCTCCAGATAAACCTGTATTTACTTTTCTTAATTGTCTATCATTTAAATCAACACATCTTTTCCATACTACCTTTTCAATTTCTAATTCATTTCCAAAGTAGATATGATTATCTATCATTGCTGATAATAAATTATTTGCAGATGTTATTGCATGTATATCTCCTGTAAAATGTAAATTAATATCTTCCATTGGAGCTACTTGTGCATATCCTCCACCTGTTGCTCCTCCTTTTATTCCAAATACAGGACCTAAAGAAGGTTCTCTTAATGCTAATATAGATTTTTTTCCAATTTGTCTTAATCCATCAGCAATCGCAATTGATATTGTAGTTTTTCCTTCCCCTAATGGTGTTGGATTCATAGCTGTAACTAATATCAATTTTCCATTTTTATTTTTTTCTATTTTTTTAAATAAATTTTCTGAAATTTTAGCTTTATATTTCCCATATAATTCTAAATCTTCCTCATCTATATCTAGCTTTTTTCCTATTTCTGTTATATTTTCTAATTTAACTTTTTTAGCAATTTCTATATCAGTCATTAATATCCCTCCTTTTATATTAAGCAATTAATCCTACTATAATTCCTATAGCAGCTCCTATAAATACTTGTAATGGAGTATGTCCTAATACTTCTACTAACCTTTCTTGTACTTCTACATTTGTAAGACCTGGTGTTTCTACTATTTTATTTAATAAATGTGCCTGTTTTCCAGCTGCTCTTCTAACACCAGCAGCATCATACATTACTACCATTGCAAAAATTAAAGCTAATGCAAAAATAGTAGAATCAACACCTTCATTTTTTCCTATTAGTGTTGCTAAGCTTGTTACTACTGCAGAATGTGAACTTGGCATTCCTCCAGCGCCAATTATTCTCTTAAAATTTAATTTTTTTGTTTTTACTAAATCGTGTATTACTTTAAATGTTTGTATACAAAACCATAATAAAAATGGAATATATATATATTTATTTGTTATAAATTTTTGAAAATCCCCCATGATATTTTTCCTTCCTGTTATTCTTCTATTTTAAAATTTTTTTCTTCTATTTCGCCATTATTTTCTAATAAGATTGTAATTTTCTTTTCTGCTTCTTCTAAGATTTTATTGCATTTTTTAGATATTTCCATGCCATCTTCAAATTTTTTTACAGATTCATCTAAATTCAAATCATTATTTTCTAATTCTTGAACTATTTTTTCTAATTCTTGCATTGATTCTTCAAAACTTTTTTCTTTTCCCATTTTGATTCTCCCTATTAATAAAATTCACTAATTTCCCATGTTTCTATATTTACTTGATACCAAGAAATTGTTGTAGCATTACTTTTTACTGCAATATAATATATATTATCTTTTTTTTCTTCGATACTATATGTTACAGTATTATCATCTTCTCCCCATTCTTTTTTTACTAATTGCAATGCTTTCTCATCATTTGACAATTCTGTTGTTGCCTCTTCTTCTTGGCTTTCTTTTTCTTCCTCGCCAACATATTCTTCATTATTATTATTTTCTTCTTCTTTAATTTCTTCTTCTATAATTTGATTATTTTGATTTTGATTTATTTCTGTTTTAGAAATATCTACATTGTTTTCTTCACTATTTGAATTTCTTGAATCATATATAACCAATCCAATCATTGCTATTAATGCTATTACTAATAATACTATAATTATATTTAATACTTTTTGTGATTTATTTTTACTCATTTGTATCACTCCTATTCTAAAATTTCTGCTTGTCTTTCTCCATCATAAAATTTAAGAAGTATTTTGTCTTTTTTGCTTAAATCTTTTGCACTTTTTATTATTTTATTATCTTTTTCTGTTAATGTATAACCTCTTGATAAAGTTTTTAGCGGACTTAATGTATCTAATTTTGTTATTAATTCTATATATTGTGTTTGTTTTTCTTTTTGGAGCATTCTTATTTTATTTTCTAGTGATTTTATGTATTTATCCAATAATAAATAATTATCTTTTATAAATCTGGTCGGTTCTTTAAAGACTATCGATTGCATACATTTTTCATATCTTAATCTCATTATTTCTATTTTCTTTTTTAAAGAATTTCTATATCTTTTCTTATAATTATTTATTTTTTCTTTTAATTCGAAAATATCTGGCACTGCTAATTCTGCTGCTGCAGATGGAGTTGGAGCTCTTAAATCTGCCACAAAATCTGCTATTGTAAAATCTGTTTCATGACCAACTGCAGATATAACTGGTATTTCAGAATTATAAATTGCTCTTGCAACTATTTCTTCATTAAATGGCCATAAGTCTTCTAAAGAGCCCCCTCCTCTACCAATTATTAATACGTCAGCTAATTTTTTTTCATTCATTATCTTAATTTTTTCTGCTATTTGTTCTGCTGCTCCTGGTCCTTGAACAGGGACTGGTAATAATCTAATATATACATTTGGATTTCTCCTTGTTGATACATTTATTATATCTCTTATTACTGCACCTGTTTGTGATGTTAATACACCAACTATTTTGGGATATAGTGGTATTTTCTTTTTATGAGTTTCTTCAAATAATCCTTCTTTTTCTAAAGTAGTTTTTAATTGTTCAAATTTTTCATGTAAATCTCCCATTCCATCTTCAAATGCTGATTTTACATATATTTGATATACTCCATCTCGTTCAAAAACTGAGACACTACCAAAAACCATTACCTTCATTCCATCTTTTAGGTTAAAAGCTAATCTTTCAGCATAACTTTTAAACATAATACATTTTATTAACGATTTTTCGTCTTTTAATGTAAAATATAGATGTCCTGTGTAATGGTTTTTAAAATTGGAGATTTCTCCTTTTACTAATATTGCATTTAAATTTTCATCCTCATCAAATCTGTCTTTTAAGTATTTATTTAGTTGTGTTACTGTTACAGCATTATATTTCATTTGTTAATCTCCTATTTTATTTCATTTACTATGCTTGCTAATATTCCATTTATAAAATTTTTAGAATTATCTTCTCCGTATTTCTTAGCTAATTCCAAACTTTCGTTTATAGCCACTTTATAAGGTATTTCTTTATATTTTATTTCATATATTGCAAGTTCTAATAAACTTAAATCTATTTTTGATATTCTGTCTATCTTCCAATCAGCTTTTAGGTTTTTTTCAATTAATTTTTTTATTTCTTCTTTATTTTTATTTATACCTATTACAACATCTTCTAAATATTCTTTTGCATCATTATCTTCTACATTATTACATTCTAAATATAATTCTATTTGCTCTTTTAAGTCTTCCACTTTTTGTATTTCTAAACTATATACTAATCTAAATGTAATTTCTCTAATTGCTGACCTTTTCATTTCTCCCACCTTTATAATCTATCTATAAAATTTTTTAATTTTTCTTTTACATCATATTTGTTTTGTTGTACATAATTTCCTACTATTGCTCCTATAAACAAAAGAACTATTGCTAAAATTAATTCATAAATTTTTGTACATAATACTAATATTGCAATTATTATTCCAATTATTGCTCCTCGATATTTAATTATGAAATTTTTTAAACTTTCCATTTTTTATCATCCTATTCTTTACTTTTTTTGTTCTCTTGAAGATTAATTATTTTTATATTTACTTGTTCTACATCTAAATCTGATATTTTTTTCACTTCATCTTTTACCTTTATTTGTAAATTCGTTGCTAATTCTTTTATAACAACATCTTCATTTACAATAAGATATAATGTTATCATAATTTGTTTTTCATTATTAACATATATTTTAGTATTGCATTCTTTTACTGCCTCAAATCCATCTACCGCGTTTTTTACCATATTATTTATTGATTCTTTTGATATCATCAATTGTCCATTTTCGTTTTTTAAAAGGATTCCTTGTGATTCTTTTAATTTTTCTTTAGATTTTTCATCGAAAAATATGCATTTAATTGATAATAATATAAATACTATGTTTAATATTAATGTTATTTTGGAAGCTAAGCTATTTGTTACTAATGCTTTTATCATATTAGATATAGTATCAAATTCAATCCAATTAAATATTAATAAACTTAATACAACTGCTAATATTAATATTATATATGAATATATAATTAATGCTAATCTTTCTAAAAATTTCATTTTTATTACTCCATTCTTCTATTCTTTTTCTACTTTTTCTGTTTCTTCTTCATCATCTTCTTTTTCTGTTTTTACACCTTGTACATGTACATTAACTTCAATAACTTTTAATCCTGTCATATTTTCTACAGATTTTTTTACTCTATTTTGAATTTCAAATGCTACATCTGGTATTCTTGTTCCATATTCAACTATGATGTTTACATCTATTTTAACTTCTTTATCATCTGCATCAACTTTTATTCCTTTTGATAAATTTTTCTTTCCACTTAATACTTCTGTTATTCCACCTGCAAATCCTTTAGACATGCTAGCTACTCCTGGAACTTCTGATACAGCCACACCAGCTATTACTGCAACTACATCGTTTGCTATTTGTATTCCATCATTTCCTCCTTCATTATTTTCTTCTGTAATTTCTAGTATTTCTTCTTTTTTTTCTTCCATATTAATCATTCCTTTCTTGACAATACTTTGTCCTTATAAGTATATCAACTTTTTTGCTTTTTTACAACTATTTTTATATATTTTTTATTAATAATATTTCTATTGCATTGTTACTATATTTATCTTATCAATATTTAATAATAGTTGCTATAAAACTTCTTTAAAATATTCTAATTTTCTAAAACTAATTGTAAACATTCGCTTGGTTAGAATCAATAAATTTTGTATCACCAAAATTTTTATATTATTAACACAAAACAAAAAACATCTTGAATTTATGTTCAAAATGTTTTTATAAAATATCTATTCTCAAAATTAATATTGTCTTGCCCAAACAACCATTTTATCCGCTTTTTTTCCACAACATACACATGTATCTCCTAGATGTTCTTGCTCAAATGGCATACATCTTGATTTTGCTGATGTTAATTCTTTTATTTTTTCTTCACATTCATTATTTCCACACCACATTGCTTTTATAAATCCTTGATTGCTGTTCATTTGTTGTTGGAATTCTTCTAAATTATGTGCTATTGTTGTTTTTTCTTCCATTCTTTTTTTGCATGTTTCATACATGTTTTTATGTATTTCTTCCAATAATTTCGAAATTTGATTTTCTAACTCTTCCATTTTTATAGTTATTTTTTCAGAAGTATCTCTTCTTGCTAAAATACATTCTCCATTTTCTATATCTCTTGGTCCCATTTCTACTCTTATTGGAACACCTTTCATTTCCCAGTCATTAAATTTATATCCCGGAGAAACTTGTTCTCTTAAATCTACTTCTACTCTAAATTTATTTTTTAAAGTTTCGTATAATTCTTGTGCCTTTTCTTTTACCCCTTCTTTATGCATTGCTATAGGAACTATTACTACTTGAATTGGAGCAACTTTTGGTGGTAATTTTAATCCCCTATTGTCTCCATGCGCCATAATTATTCCGCCAATTAGTCTTGTTGATATTCCCCATGATGTTTGATATGGATTTTCTTCTTTTCCTTCTCTATTTTGAAATTTCACTTCAAAAGGTTTTGTAAAATTTTGCCCAAAATAATGTGATGTTCCTGATTGTAATGCTTTCCCATCATATGTCATTGTTTCAATTGTATATGTTTCATCTGCTCCTGCAAATTTTTCTGATTCTGTTTTTATTCCTTTTATAACTGGTATTGCTAAATAATTTTCTACAATATCTGCATATATTTCTAGCATTTTTAGTGTTCTTTCTTTTGCTTCTTGTTCTGTCTCATGTATTGTATGTCCTTCTTGCCATAAGAATTCTCTAGAACGTAAAAATGGTCTTGTTTCTTTTTCCCATCTTAATACACTACACCATTGATTATATACAAATGGTAAATCTCTCCATGATTTTAACCATCTTGAATACATTGTTGTAAAAATTGTTTCAGAAGTTGGTCTTACGCATAATTTTTCTTCTAATTTTTCTCCTCCAGCTTCTGTTACCCATGCTACTTCTGGTGCAAAACCTTCTACATGTTCTTTTTCTTTTTCTAATAAACTTTCTGGTATTAATACTGGAAAATATACATTTTTTACTCCTGATTCTTTAAATAATTTGTCTGCATAATTTTGGATTTTCTCCCATATTGCATATC
>CALXJW010000009.1 GCA_944388725.1 uncultured Clostridia bacterium
TTTCTAAAATTTTCTTGCCATTCAATAAACTTGTCGCTACCTGTGTCATATATATCTTTTATAATTCTTTTAAATTCCGCATCATCAATAAATTTATCGTTTTGAGTATAACTATATGGCACATAATCTTTTACTAGTTCATAGCCATAAGCATAAAAGAAAGTATTATATGCAGTTTCATAAGTAGTAAAATCTGCATTTAGAAAGTTTATTAAAATCGCTCCTATGCTTTCTACATAGTGAATGTATATAGTAGAAGGTTGTCTTATTATTTCTTTCTTCTTATTTAATTTTGTTTTAGATATATCTTTTTCTAGTTTTAAGAATAGTCTTGTTTCATCATCTGGATCTATTCTATCTCTTTTTACATTATATAAATATAATGGTGTTGCATAATGCTCTTTCTTTTCCTCTAAATCAAACCATATATAGAAGTCATCATATATGTTTACACGAGGTAATTCTCTCATAAATATTCCCCTTTCAAAAATAAATATGAACAATTTTATAAAAATATTTCAAATTGTATTGACAATTAAATTATATCATAGTATAATAACAATGTCAAGTAATATTGTACTATTGTTCACAATGAAGAGTTACTACAAATAACAACCGATATTAAATGACAACAAGTGAATATTAAATTGACTATTTCAAAAGAATAGCCAATAGGATTTTTATGTTCAAAATCTTGCAAACAAAAAGTCAACCAAATTTGAAAGGAGATATTTAAAGTTGGAAAATCGAGAAAATATTTTAGACTTATACTTTAATAAACATCTAAAGCAAAAAGAAATTGCTACAATAGTTGGTGTTTCTAAACAATATGTTTCAAAAGTAATAAAAGCTGATAGCAGATGTAAAGAAGAAAAACAAACTCGTAAAGATGAAAATGCTATTAAACGAAAAGATTATTTAAAAGAATATTATAAGAATTATGATAGACCAAAGATAGAAGATAATTCCTATGAACAACTACAAGCATTATTATATCAAGATTCATTAGAGTTATCATATTCTAGTAGCAATATAAATGACTATGCTTTTGCTAAATATAATTCTAGTATTTATCACAGAGATAAAAACGGAAATTTAAAACTTAACAAAGGTATAAAAGTTGGTAATGATGTTCCAAAAACAATAAATATGAACATTCCTGTTCCAACTCAAAAATACAAATATAGATGTTATAGTATGTAAACAAAGGATTTACTTGAGTAGTAGGTCTTTTTTATTTTGCAAATTTTAAGAAAGGAGGACTATCAAAATGGGTACTATTAAAGAAAACTATCAAATGATGTTTACTACATACCCTGATTTAGTAAACATTCAAGAATTAAAAGAAATGCTTGGAATTGGTGTAAATCTTGCATATAGGTTAGTAAGAAATAATACTATTCCATCAATTAAAGTAGGTAGAGAATATAAAATACCAAAAAGAAATGTTATAGCATATCTAACAAAAAATGACTAAAGACTAGATTTTAAACTATTATGATGGTATTATATTATCAATATTAATAGTAGGTTAAATTAAGTCTGTTATTAAAAGAAAGGAGTTAAAAAATGGTAACAGTAAGCCTACAAGAAAAAAACGGTTTTTATCATGCCGTAGTAAATTATAAAGATGATAATGGAAAAAGAAAACAAAAATGGTTTTCTACAAAATTAAAAGTAAGAGGAAATAAGAAACAAGCTCAAGCAAAAGCTGAAGAAATCAGACAAGAATTTGAAAACGAACTTAATTCTACTCAAAAAAGAAAAAATAATATTGTAAAAACTGATGTATTATTTTTAGATTTTTTAAATGAATGGTTAAAAATTGTAAAGAAAACTATTGAGCCTTCAACTTATAATTCTTATGAGCAAATAGTAAATGATAGAATAACAAAATATTTCACAAAAAATAAAATTAAATTAGTCGATATTCAAGCAATGGATATTCAAGAATATTATAATACTTTGTTTAGTGATGGACTTTCTGCAAATACTGTTATTCATCATCACGCTATTATAAGAAAAGCTCTTGATTATGCTTATAAAATGGATATTATACAAAATAATCCTGCTGATAAAGTTCAAAGACCTAAAAAAGAACAATATATTGGTAGTTTTTATAATGAAAATGAATTGAATGAGTTGTTTGAAAAATCCAAAGATGATCCATTAAATCTTATGATAAGAGTTGCTTCATATTATGGCTTAAGAAGAAGTGAAGTTTTAGGTTTAAAATGGGATGCTTTTGATTTTGATAATAAAACAATTACTATTAAACACACCGTAACTATTGGAAAAATAGACGGAAAAAGACAAATTTACTCTAAAGATAGAACAAAGAATAAATCAAGTTATAGGACATTACCTTTAATTGATGATATTGCTGATAGACTATTGGAATTAAAAGAACAACAAGAATATTTTAAAAAGGCTTTTGGAAAATCTTATTACAAAAAAGATAAAGAATATGTATTTGTTAAACCTGATGGAAAATTAACACGACCTGACTATGTATCAGAACATTTTAAAAACTTATTAAAGAAATTAGGATTAAGACATATTCGTTTTCACGATTTAAGACATTCTTGTGCAAGTTTGTTACTAGCTAAAGGTATTCCTATGAAAGCAATACAAGAATGGTTAGGACATTCTAATTTTTCTACTACTGCAAATATATATGCTCATTTAGATAGTAATTCAAAACAGCTTTCAGCTCAAGCAATTACAAGTGCTTTTGAAACACAAAAAGAAATTGAGGAATGCGACTCTTCAACTTCTTCTAATAAATTAGTGGCTTGTGCAAACTAATTTTGGTGCAGGTAGTGGGACTCGAACCCACACGCCATTTCTGACAATGGTTTTTGAGACCATCCTGTCTACCAGTTCCAGCATACCTGCATATTTAATTAAAATTTATATAAAAATACATTTGGTTAGATTTTGGTTAGATATTTAGTAAAAATTAAATTCTACCAAAACCTAAACCTGTATATTTATCAATACTTTTAAGAATTGCTATTAAAAAAATCCATTTAGATTTTGAGTCGTGTGCGTCTGCCAATTCCGCCATTCGGGCAAATTCTTATATATATTAACATATTTTTCAAATTTTGTCTATACTCTAAATACATTTTCTATTGACTAAATGGTAAAATTAATGTATGATATATAATATTATTTATAATATATAGTAAATAGAAAAGAGGAAAATATATGTTATGTTCAGAATGTAAAAAAAATACAGCAGTTATTTTTATAAATAAGATAGAAAATGGTGTATCATCAATGGAAGGACTATGTCGTGATTGTGCCAAAAAAAGAGGACTTGAAGTACCAGATAATCCACACAATCAAGCAAATAATTCTTCTCAAAATAATATACCAAATAATATAGATATGTCAAATATGACAAAACAATTAGAATCTTTATTTAAAGACTTATCTGCAAATTTAAAATTAGAAAATCTTGAAGGTTTAGAAGAAATTGATCCAGAAGAATATGATGAAATTAATGAAAATAATCCTGAAGGACCTATTGGAATTCCTATTGGTTCAATTTTTGCAAACTTTATACCAAAAAATCAACAATCTCAAAATGAAGAAGAAAGCAAAAATGGAAGACAAAAAGTAAAAGTCGAAAAAAAGAAAGCCAATAAAAAGAAAAAATATCTTGATGTTTTTGGTACAAATTTAACAGCCAAAGCAAAAGCAAATCAACTAGATATGGTAATTGGTAGAGATAAAGAAATTCAGAGAGTAATTCAAATATTAAATAGACGTACAAAAAATAATCCATGTTTAATAGGTGAACCTGGTGTTGGAAAAACAGCAATTGCACAAGGTTTAGCAATTAAAATTGCTAACAACAATGTACCAGCAAAACTTTTAAATAAAGAAGTTTATTTATTAGATATGACATCAGTTATAGCAGGAACACAATTTAGAGGTCAATTTGAAGGACGCATGAAAGGTATAATTGATGAATGCAAAGAATATGGAAACATCATTTTAGTAATTGATGAAATTCACAACATTATAGGAGCTGGTGATGGAGAACATTCTATGAATGCTGCCAATATTTTAAAACCTTCCCTATCTAATGGAGAAATTCAAATAATAGGAACTACAACATTAAAAGAATATAGAAAATATATTGAAAAAGATTCAGCTTTAGAAAGAAGATTTCAACAAGTTTTAGTAGAAGAACCAAATATTGATGACACTATATCAATACTTGAAGGCATAAAAAAATATTATGAAGAATATCACAAAGTAAAAATATCTAATGATGTTATAAAACAAACTGTAATAATGTCAGAAAAATATATTCATGATAGATTTTTACCAGATAAAGCTATAGATATTCTTGATGAAGCATGTTCTAGAATAAACCTTGAAAACAAAGAATTATATAGATTAGAAATGTTAAAACAAGAACTTGCAAAAGTTCAAGCACAAAAAGAAGATGCAGCAAATGCAGATTCTACTGAAGATTATCAAAAAGCTGCAGATTTAAAAACACAAGAATGTAGATTAATTGAAGAAATTGATCACTTAAATAGTACAATTAAATTAAAAAATCTTTCTATACAAGATATTGCTCAGGTTATTGAAAATTGGACTAAAATTCCAGTTAAAAAAATAACAGAAGCTGAAACTCAGAAATTATTAAATCTTGAGACAAATCTTCATAAAAGAATTATTGGTCAGGATAAAGCTGTTAGTGCAGTATCACGTGCAATTAGAAGAAATCGTGCAGGATTACAAAGCACTAAAAGGCCACCATCTTTCATTTTTGTTGGACCTACAGGTGTTGGTAAAACAGAACTTGCAAAAAGCTTAGCTTATGAAATGTTTGGATCCGAAGACTCTATTATTCGTATCGATATGTCAGAATATATGGAAAGTCATTCTACATCTAAATTAATAGGTGCACCTCCAGGATATGTAGGATATGATGATGCTGGTCAACTTACAGAAAAAGTTAAAAGAAAACCTTATTCTATAATACTTTTAGATGAAATTGAAAAAGCTCACCCAGATGTATTTAATATACTTCTTCAAGTACTTGATGATGGTATACTTACAGATTCGCAAGGAAATACAGTAAGTTTTCAAAATACAATTATTATAATGACATCAAATGCTGGTTCTAATTTAAATAATAATTCAATAGGATTTGCAAAACAAACTGTTGATAACAATAAAATCGAAGAAAATTTAAAACAAGTATTTAGACCTGAATTTTTAAATAGAATTGATGAAATAGTTGTATTTGATTCTTTAACAAAACCAGAGTTACTACAAATTGTAGATTTAATGTTAAAAGATACCAAAAAAGCTTTACAAGACAAAAATATAACTATGGATATAACAGAAAATGCCAAAGATTTTATTTTACAAAAAGGAACAAATTTAAAATTTGGAGCAAGACCTTTAAGAAGAGCTATTCAAAGATATATAGAAGATGAAATATCTGAAATGATTTTACGTAACGAAATAAATGAAGGTCAAAATATTTCTATTAATTTAGAAAATGAAAAATTAACATTTAAAGCAAATTAGTAAAAAGTGAGAATAAAAATTCTCACTTTTGCTTAAAATATAAAAAAGTACGGAGGAATTAATGAAAAAAGAGAATATACCAAATATATTAACAATTATACGCTTTATCTTAATACCATTTATATTCATAACAGTTCTTAATAAACATTATTTAATTGGTATAATTATTTTTACAATATCTGCTATTACTGATGTCTTAGATGGATATATTGCTCGTAAATACAATTATATTACAGATGTAGGTAAATTAATTGATCCGCTAGCGGACAAGCTAACTCAACTTTCCCTTCTCTCTGCTTTGACTATTTTAAAACTTATTCCTTTATGGATTTTAATAATTGTTTTTATAAAAGAATTAGCTATTATTATTTCTGCATCTTTTTTATATTCAAAAAAAGATGTTGTTGTTTATAGCAAATGGTATGGAAAATTAGCTACAACATTATTTTACTTAGCTATCGTAAGTTCTTTAATCATAAATCAATTCAATATTCAAACACCATTTAGATTTGATTTATATTTATTTTATTTAGCTGTTCTTTCTACTATATTCTCTCTAATAATGTATAGTATAAAATTCAAACCTCAAAAGTAAAATTTGGGGACGGTTCTCTTTTTTACATTTTAAAAATGTAAAAAAGAGAACCGTCCCCAAATTTACTTATTCAAAATCTTCTATAATTTTATTTAATTCTTCTTTTCCATATATCTCTAGTCCATTTTCCATATTAATCAAATCTGTTTCTGTTAGATATTCACTAGAAATATCAGTTTTTTCATATAAACTTTCTGTTCCATCTGAATTTACAATATATACTGAAACTTTTCCATCTTCCACTTTTAATTTAAAATGTTCACCACACACATCCTCAAATTCTTTATATAAAATAATTTGTTCTGGAGTAAAACCAATTACTTCCCAATCTGGATATTGTTCTTTAACTTCTTCTTCAGTCATATTTACTAATTCTTGAGGCAATTCTACATATTCATTTAAAGTATGTTCACATTTTGTATAATATTTTTTTAATACTAATATCGCATTTGCAGAAACTTTTTCTTCTACTGATGATACATTTTCTATTTCTTCTTGTTCAACATATTCTTCTGTACATTCGTCTTCTATTACTTCTGATATTTTTGTATTTTTTTCACCATTTTCATAAACATCTTCATCTCTAAATATATCATATATTATATATATAGTAGAAATACTTAACAATATGGCAACTATTATCATCATTGTCTTATTTTTCATTCTTCAACCACCTACTTTTCTTTTGTTTTAGTATTTACCATTGTTGTTAAATTTATACATTTATTATCTATAGTTATTGTAATTTCTCCGCATTTATCTGTTCTATAAACTTTTGCTCCCAAATCTGTTAGTCTTTCTAAAACATCTTGATTAGGATGTCCAAAATTATTATTTTTTCCAACGCCAATCAAAGCAATTTTAGGTGATACTAAATCTAAAAATTCTTTTGTTGATGATGTTTTAGAGCCATGATGTGCAACTTTTAATATATCTGCATTTAATTCATTATTTTTATATAATTTAATTAATTCTTTTTCTGCAATCTCTTCTATATCTCCTGTAAATAACATCCTAAAATTTTTATATGTAATTTTTGCTACAATTGAATTATTATTTATGGCATTTTCTGTTATTTGCTCAATATCAGGGAACAAAATATCTATTGTAAAATTATTTTCAATTTTTAATTTATTGCCTCTTTGTACTTGTAATATTTTAATTTTTTTATTTTGTGCTATTTCTAATAACTTTATATATTGCTCTGTTATTTGAATTTGCTTGCTTATTATTATTTTTTCTACTTTTATTTCTTCTAATAATTCAAGTATCCCGCCTACATGATCTTGGTCGAAATGGCTTATTAATATATAATCTAATTTATCTATTTTTCTATCTAATAAATATGGTATTAATATATTCTTTCCTGTTTCGTAATTTTCACTACCTCCTCCATCTATTAATATTTTTTGATTATGTGGTGTTATAATTAATGTTGAATCCCCTTGCCCAACATCTATAAAATAGATTTTTAAATCTTTTTGAAAAGAAATCAAAAACAAAAATATAAAAAATACTATTAAAGCAATATACTTTATCCTATTTTTGTATGGTTTTATCTTATATTTGATTACATAAATAATATTTCTTACTCTAATTTGTGTTGAATTTAATTTTTTAGAATGAAACAATTTATATAAATAAATTAATATATATATAATTATATAATACATCATAATGTGCATTAAACTTGGTGTAGTAACTTTAAAATTTCCAAATGGTATTTTTGTTCCTATTTTTGAAATTAAAATTAGACAATATGTAGGTATTGCAATTAAATAAGCAATTATTTTTCCTAATTGAATAGATATAAAAGAAACTAATATCTGTAAAAAGCCTCCCATTACAATTATTCCTATTATATAACTCAATAATAAATTTGTAATTAAAAAAGATATTCCAATTGTATTAAATTGAATTAACATTATTGGTGCAATAATAACTTGTGCAGATATTGAAACAGACATAATTTTTATAATATTTTCACTTTTTCTTTGAATTTTTATGAAAAAATATTTCCATTTTTTATTCCTAACTTTAATATTTTTTATCATTTTTTCTATTATATTACTAAATAAAATAATTCCTAATGTACCGCCATAAGTAAGTAGAAAACTTGTACTAATTAACGTAAATGGATTATTTAATAAAATTATTAATGCAGATATGGCAATATTATTTATTGTATTACTTTTTTTATAAAACACAAAACTCATACAACCTATAATCCCCATTATTCCTGCTCTTACTATTGATGTTGAAAATCCTGTTATATACATATAGAATATTAATATAAAACTTGCAATAATATAACTTATTCTCTTTCCTAATAATTTTTCTATAATCTTTTTGGAAATAATTATTATATAAGCTATATGCATTCCTGATACTGCTAAAACATGTGATATATTGCTTTCTGAAAATTGCTCTTTTAATTCTTCATTTATATTATCTGTATCTCCTAGCATTACTCCTAATATAACTGCACTAATAGCTTCATTATATGTTTGTTCTATATTATTTTTTATTTTTAATAAAATTTTGTTTGCTAATAAATTAATAAAATTTCCACAATTTTTTTCTTTTACTTCTATCTTATCTACTTTTATAGTACCATATATTTTCACGGTTTTTAAATATTCTTTATAATCAAAGCCTTTATAATTTCTTTGACTTTGTGGTTCTTCAAATTCTCCTTTTATTTCAATTTTATCACCATATTCTAGGTTTATATCTTTATTTGTTCTTATATATAAATTTGTATTTTTATATTTTTCATTTAATACTTTTATTTTATATCTATTTGTATATTCTTTTTCTTCTTTATTACTTATTATTAGAGCTTGTATTTCTATATCTTCTATATTTGAATATAAATTTTCATATTTTAGATTTAAATATTTAACAATATTATTTGAAATAAATGATGATATTATAATGATAAAAATTATTTTAATTCTGAAAACTAGTTTGATATATCTAAAATATCTTCTAATAGAAAAAATCTTAAATTTGTTTTTTCTTTTTTTCTTTTTGGTTATTTCATAATATAATAATAAAATTACTACATAAAAAAAGACTATACTCACATTAAAGTATAGCCCCCATATTATACCTATTATATAACCAATTGTTAATATTAAAATTGGTCTATTCAATTAAATTACTCTCCTTGCTCCTACGTATCTAGTACTATAATAACTTGAAGATAATGAAGTTATGCACACATCTGTTGAAGGATTTTCTGCATGTATAAATTTTCCTCCACCAATATATATTCCAACATGCCCTATAGCTGAACCTGATGAACCTCTAAATAACAATATATCTCCTTGTTGTAAATTAGCTTTTTCCACTGAAACTCCATTCTTACTTTGATCTCTTGATACTCTATTTAAATTTATTCCAAAATGTTTATATATGTATTGTGTAAATCCTGAGCAATCAAACCCCTTTGATGGAGAAGCTCCACCTGCTACATATTTATATCCTAAATATTGTTTTGCATATGCTACAACTGCTTCTCCTGTTGCATTAGTTGCAGTACTTGTTGTTTCTGTTGTAGTTTCTGCTGTTGTAGATGTTTGAACAGTTTCTCCTCTTTTGGATGTAGAACTTCTTGATGTAGTTTCTTGTACCCTTGTATCTGATATATAAGATGAAGATACATATCCTATTTGGTCTCCTATTTTTATTTGATACCATCCTTCTATTTCTTCAGTTATTGATACTTGACTATTTTTTATCAAGCTATCTATTACTTCTGATGTTGTATTTGGTTCTTTTCTTACTTTTAAACTTTCTGCACTTACATATGCCGTTTTTATCACAGTTAAATTCTCTACATTTTGAGAATTGTTTTCTGTAGATGTATTGCTCTCTGTATTGGTTGTTTCTGTAGAAGCATTTTCATTTATTGTTGTTGCTTTTCTAAGTGCATTTTTTCTAATCCATCCAATCTCACTATCGTTTTCTATTCTACACCAATCATTTATTATCTCAACTACTTTTACTGTTCCATCTGTTATCACACCAATTTCTTTAGAATTCATTAATGGTAATATTTTTACTTTTATTTCTTTACTAATAGCATATTCTGCATTTTCTTCTATATTATTTCCTGTATTTTCTGTAGATGGTACTTCTTCTACTTGTTCTTGTTGGTTTGTCACTTCATCAGTATTTTGATTATCTGTTGATTCATTGTTATTTTCTTGTTCTTCATTAATATTTGTTTCATTTTCTTTTTTATCTATATCTAATAATGTTGCACTAATATATCCTGTTATTTTTTTGTTTTCGTCATTTGTATATACTACTTTATACCATCCATCTGCTTCTTCTAATATTTCTACTTCATCACCTAAATCTAATTGTTCTAATATATCTGATTCTGTAGTTGGCTCTTTTCTTAATCTTACTGTATCTGAATTTATTTTTCCTATTGTTGCATATACTTTTATATTTAATACTGTCATTATTATCATTATCATTAGTAAAAATATTAGTATGTTTTTAATTTTCATTATTCTAACCTCATTTTATTTTATGTTTCACGCGTAATAGTATACACTAATTTTGCAAAAAAGTCAAATTTTACATATTTTTTTCTATTAGAGGTAATATTTGCTTCTTTCTAGATACTACACCTGGCATTACTGCAATATTGTTTTTTATTTCAAATGTTTTGCCTACTAAATCTGTTCTTTTTCCTAAAACAATAGCTTCTGAATTACTATTTACTATATCTGTAATTGCAAAAACTAATAAATCTAATTCTTTTTCAGCTATTTCTTGGTTTATTACTTCTTCTAGTTTTTCTTTTCTTTTCAACACATCTGGAATATTTACTGTATTAACTTGAGCTACCATGCATCTTATTCCTGAATTTTCTACTATTTTTGCATCTAAATTTATTAATTGTTTTTCTGTATATTTATCCAAATTTGTTCCTGCTTTTAATAAATCTAAACCATATTTTTCTACATCAATTTTTGCAATTTTAGCTAATTCTTCTACTGCTTTTTTATCTTTTTCCGTTGTTGTTGGTGATTTTAAAAGCAATGTATCAGATATAATAGCACTTAACATTAATCCTGCATATTTTGCTTCTATTTCTACATTATTTAATGTATATAATTCATATAATAATGTTGATGTACATCCTACTGGTTGTGCATAATAAGATAATGGTTCTGCTGTATGAAAATTGTTTATTCTGTGATGATCTACTACTGTATCTATTTTTGCA
Source organism: uncultured Clostridia bacterium (assembly GCA_944388725.1). GTDB lineage: Bacteria > Bacillota > Clostridia > TANB77 > CAG-508 > CAG-269. The sequence goes on from CALXJW010000009.1 coordinate 11,412, forward strand.
TTTTCTATTCCTTCGGCTGTTTGTGTAAATTCATTATGATCTACTAATATTACCGTTTGTCCTTCTTCTACTTTTTCAATTAATTTTGGTGTTTCTGCTTTAAAATAATCTAATGCATATTTAGTTTCTTCATTAATTTCCCCTAATCTACAAGGAACTACTTCTTCTCCTCTAATTTTTGTTTGCAAGTTTGCCATTACAATACTTGAACAGATTGAATCTGTATCTGGATTTTTGTGTCCAAAAACTACTACTTTACTCATTTTACATTTCTCCTTTTAATTTAATTTTTTTACTATTTCTTCTAATTCTTCTTTTGTAAACTTATATTGCTTATTACAAAATTGACATTGTATTTCGGCTTTTCCATCTTCTTTAATTAAATCTGTCAATTCTTCTTTTCCTAATGTCATTAAGCCTTCTTCAAATTTTCTTTTACTACATTCGCAATTATATTTAGGTTCTATTGATGCATCAATTACTTTTACATTTTTATCTCCTGTAATTTTTTGAGCAATTTCTTTTAATGTTAATTTATTATCTAACATTTTTGACATAGCCCCTGCTTGAAAAATTGCGTGTTCCACTTTTGAAATTTCTTCTTCTGTTGCATCTGGCATTGGAGAAATTATATATCCTCCACTTGATCTTACCCCATTACTATCCACCAATACTCCTAAAGCTACGGCTGTTTGTTTTTGTTCTGAAGTTTGAAAATAATTAGCAAAATCTTCTGCTATTTCTCCTGATGTTAATGGTGATATTCCTATATATGGTTCTTTTAATCCAATATCTTTAATAACATTGATAAATCCGTTTTGTCCAATAGCTCCACCTACATCTAATTTCCCAAATTCATTTAAAGGTATGTCTACCAAAGGATTTTCAATACATGCTTTTACATTTGGACAATTGTCTGATACTGCTATTATTTTACCTATTGGACCATTTCCTTTAATTTGAATTGTTAATTTATCTGTTTTATTTTTCATTTCTGAACCAATTAAAGCTGTTATTGTTAAAAGTCTCCCCAATGCTGCTGTTGACACAGGACTTAAATCATGTATTTTTCTTGCTTCCTCTACTAATTCAGTTGTTGATGCACATGCTACTGATATTTTTCCATTATATGCTAAAAACTTAATTATTTGATCTTTCATTTTTATTCCTTTCTATTTAGTTTTATCTTCTATTGTTTTATTTTCTGTGTTTTCTTTTATAAAATTTCTATATCCTAATGCAACTGCTGCAACTATCATAAGTAAAAATGATAATGCTTTCCAAATTCCACTATCAAATAATATAATAGCAAACATTCCTAATGATGCACTTAATCCATATAATATTAACACTGCTTGTTTTTGTGTAAACCCTTTCTCTACCAATTTATGGTGCAAATGTCCTTTATCCGGTTGAAAAACTGCTGTTATAGATTTGCCTTTTACCATTCGTCTTATTATAGCAAATATTACGTCAAATATTGGTAATCCTAGAACAATTACAGGCAATACAATTACAGCCATTGTATATGTTTTTGCCACTCCTAATATTGAAACAACTGCTAACATAAACCCTAAAAAATTCGAACCTGTATCTCCTATAAATGTTTTTGCAGGTGAAAAGTTATAAGGTAAAAATCCTACTAAAGCTCCCCCCATTGCTGTTACAATTACAGTAGCTATTATAGGTGAATCGTTCATTAAAAAAATTATTAATAACGAAATACAAGAAATTAAAGATATTCCAGATGATAATCCATCTAATCCATCTATTAAATTGATTGCATTTGTTATTCCAACAATCCATACAATTGTAATTATGGTTGAAAATACTTCGTTTAAACCTATTCTATATAAAAATGGTATACTTAAATGTTCTATTTGTGTCCCAAACAATACAACAATTATTGCTGCAATTAATTGTCCTAATAATTGTTGCCAGGGTTTTAATGTTTTTATATCATCAAGCACTCCTGTTATTGCAATTGCAATTATCCCCAATAATATACCTAATAATTTTTTTCCATATTCTTGTTCTGTAAATAAATCTAAACTTCCTTCTATGCTCATAATAATTATTAAATAAAACATTGAAACGATAAAACCAACTATTACAGCTGGTCCACCAAATTTAGGCATTTTTTTTGTATGCATCCTTCTTTTATCTTTTGGTATATCAACTGCTCCAATTTTATTAGCAATTTTAATTGTATATGGTGTTGCCATAAATGATACAATGAAAGCTAATAAAAATGCTATAGCTATATTTCCCCACATTTATTAAGTCCTCCATTATTTCATATTTTCTTTTTCTATTTTTTCTATCATATTTATTCTATCTTTATGTCTTCCACCTTCAAATTCTGTTGCAACCCAATTTCTTAATATACATATTGCTTCATTTACTGTTAAATAGTCTGCTCCTAATGCCAATATGTTACTATCATTATGCAATTTTGCAAATTTGGCTTCCTGTTCATTGTTACATTTTGCACATCTTATTCCTTTAAATTTATTAGCTACTATACTCATTCCTATGCCTGATCTACAGATTAAAATTCCATTTTCACATTCTTTTTTTTGTACTTTTTCAGCTACATCTTTTGCTATGTCAGGATAATCTACTCTTTCTTCAGAAAAACTTCCACAATCAACATATTTTATTTCTTTTTCATCTAAATATTTTTTTATTTCTTCTTTTAATTTATATCCTCCATGATCACTACCTATTGCGAACATATAATCACTCACCTTTCTTATGTTTTTTTACTTGTACTAATATATCATAATCTCTTAATAAGTGCAATATTTTTATTTAAATTTAAGGAATGTCCCTTTTGTGCATTTTGCACTTTAGGGACGTTCCTTTTTGTGCATTTTGCACTTTAAGGACTGTCCCCTTTGTGCATTTTTGAAAAAAATCTTTTCTAACTATTGCCAAAATCCAACTTGTATGCTATAATTATATGCGTTATAGTTTATTTTACTAATAAGAGGAGGTGCATCACATGCCAAATATTAAATCAGCTAAAAAAAGAGTTAAAATTATTGAGAAAAAAACATTAAGAAATAATATGATTAAAACTGGATATAAATCAGCTGTTAAAAAATTTGAACAAGCTATTGCTGATGGTAATTTAGAAGAAGCTAAAGTTTTATTTTCTGAAGCTACTAAAAAAATCGATCAAGCTTGCACAAAAGGTGTAATAGTTAAAAATACAGCAGCTAGAAAAAAATCTAGCTTATCAAAAAAATTAAATGCTGCTATAGCATAAAAAATCGCTAAAAAAATCAGCGATTTTTTATTTTTTCTATTGTCAGATTAATTTTATTATGTTATTATTATTGCATACATAGGAGGAGGTGTAAAAAATGGAAGAACAAAAGAAAGTAACTAACCAAGATCATCCTAGAATTACTTTATTAACATTTTTTTATGGTCTTTGTGTTATTAGCATTATAAGTTTAATTTGTTTAGCATATGTTTTACATCTTAGAAATAAAGATACAAATGCTAGATTAGACAAACTAGAAAATACTATTCAAGTAATACAAACTGAAAATACTAATACTAATATATAAAAAAAACTCAATGTTTAGCTTATGGCTATTCATTGAGTTTTTTTTTATTGTTGATATGATTTTAAATCAATTCCATATGTTTGATATATCCAATTATAATAATCCCATGTTTCTAATGTTTCTGGTTTTCCATAATCAACACCATATGTTTCTACAGTAACTTTAGATATAATTACATCATTTACAGGAGTACTTTTTTCTTTTTCTTCTGTTGAATTTTCTTCAGATGTTGTTTCTTCCCCATCATCCGCTGCTTTTACTTCTACCTTTTCAATTGCATGTACAACATCCATACCCTCAATTACCTTTCCAAATGCTGCATAAAAACCGTTTAAACTTGAATTGTCAGCTGTCATAATAAAAAATTGTGAACCTGCTGAATTATAACTTTCTGTTGTCAATGATGAAGAATACGATGTATAATCTCCTCTCGCCATTGATATAACTCCTTCTTCGTGTTTTAAAGTATTATTGTCATAACTATTTACCAAAAATTCTCCTTTTATACAATATTCTCTATCTTCATCTTCACTAACATCAATTCCCAAATCGCTTAATTTAGGTGATCCTGTTCCATCCCCATTAGCATCTCCACCTTGTATCATAAATCCTTCTACTACTCTATGAAATTTTAATCCATCATAAAATCCGTTTTGTGCTAATGCTATAAAATTAGCAACTGTTTCTGGAGCTATTTCTGGATATAATTCAAGTTTTATTGTTCCAAAGTTTTCTACTTCCATTGTTACTATTGGATTTTTTACTTCCATTGTTGCTTTTTTATAATATCCAAATGATAATACTCCTATTAATACAATTATTATTACTAAAGCTATTATTGTTATTATATTTAATGCTTTTTTCATCTTTAATTTCATTCCTTTCTTATACAATTATGTTATCAAAAGCAAATTGTTCTTGCATTTTTTTCAGTGACTGTTTAATAGTCTTTGCTCTAACTTCTCCAATTCCATCAACTTTATCTAAATCATTTATTTCTGCTAGCAAAATATGTTGAAATGATTTAAATGATTTAACTAAATTTTCTATTATTGTTGATGGCATTCTTGGTATTTTATCTAATATTCTATACCCCTTTGTATATACTGCTAATTCCTCAAAATTTTCTGAAGTTTCATACCCTAATATTTTTGCAATATTAGATAAATTCATCAGTTCCTCATATGATAATTTAGATAATTGTTCTAATATATCTTCTGCAAAAATATCTTTTACTTGATAATCTTTTATTATTTGTATTTCTTCTTTTTCAAGTCCACCAATCAATTCTTCTAATTGCATTTTTACTAATCTTCCATCATTACCAAGTTCATATATTTGCCTTTGTATTTCATCTACAATTCTCATTACCATTTCTACTCTTTGTATTACTACTAAAACATTATCCAATGTTACTATATCGTTAAATTCATATTCGTTTAATATATTTAATTTAGTGTCATAAACTTTTCTATATTTTTCTAATGTTTGTATTGCTTGATTTGCTTTATTTAATACCATATCTGTATTTTCCAATACATATCTTTGATTTCCTTTAAATAATGTTATTATACTTCTTCTTTGTGATATGCTTATTACTAATTCTCCTGTTTGTTTTGCTGTTCTTTCTGCTGTTCTATGTCTTGTTCCTGTTTCTACAGTTTGAATTTCATAAGATGGAATTAATTGGGCATTTGCAAATAATATTTTTTTCATATCTCCACTTAATACTATTGCTCCATCCATTTTTGCAAGTTCATATAATTTTGCAGATGTATAATCTTCATTTATATAAAAACCACCATCAACAATCTCATCTATAACTTCTTGCTTATCTGTTATTAATAATAAAGCTCCTGTTTTTGCTCTTAATATATTTTCTAAACCATCTCTTATTGCTGTTCCTGGGGCTATCTTTCTTAAGATTTCTGCTCTTAGGTCTTCCTTAATTGCCTTCATTTTTAGTTAGTCACCTCTTTCTTTAGATTTTATTTCAATCCAAGTTTTCTCATTGCATCCCCTATATTTTGCACTCCTATTATATCTAATTTATACTCATCTTTCAAGCTTTTTTTGTTATTTTCTGGTATTATACATTTTTTAAATCCTAGTTTTTCTATTTCTTTTAATCTTTTTTCTATTAAATTTATTCTTCTTACTTCTCCTGTTAGTCCTACTTCTCCCATAACAACAACATCTTTGGGGATTGGTATATTTTTAAAACTAGATGTTACTGCCATCATAATTCCTAAATCTATTGCAGGTTCATTTATTTTCATACCTCCAACAACATTTAAATATACGTCTTGACTTCCCAACATTAAATTTGCTCTTTTTTCTAATACTGCTATTAATACCGCTAATCTATTGTAATCAAACCCGTTGGCAGTTCTTTTGGGTATACCAAAAACAGATTGAGTTGTTAATGCTTGTATTTCTACTAATACTGGTCTTGTGCCTTCCATGCTTGTTACTATACAAGAACCAGATGGATTATCTTCTCTTTCTGATATTAATATTTCAGATGGATTCAATATCTCGCACATTCCTTCTTCTTTCATCTCAAACATTCCTATTTCGTTTGTTGAACCAAATCTATTTTTTACTCCTCTTAATATTCTATATGTATTGTATCTTTCTCCTTCTAGATACAATACAGTATCTACCATATGTTCTAAAACTCTTGGTCCTGCTATATTTCCGTCTTTTGTTACATGTCCTATTATTATTGTTGTTATTTGTCTTGATTTACATATTCTCATTATTTGAGATGTTATTTCTCTTACTTGGCTTACACTTCCTGCTGCTGCCGATATTTCATCTGAATACATTGTTTGTATTGAATCTATTATTACAAGTTTGGGCATAGTTTCTATTATTGCATTATTTACAACATCTATATCTGTTTCTCCTAAAAATAAAATATCTTCATTGTTTATTTTTAATCTATCTGCTCTTAATTTTATTTGTTCTGCCGATTCTTCTCCAGAAATGTATAAGACTTTTCCTTCTCCTTTTACTTTCTCACACAATTGTAATATTAATGTTGATTTTCCTATTCCTGGTTCTCCTCCTAATAATATTAAAGAACCTTTTACTAACCCTCCACCTAATACTCTATCTAATTCTCCAAATCCTGTTGATGTTCTATCTGATTCTTTCCCAATATATGTATTTAATGGTTTTGGTGTATTATTTATTCTTTTTTCTGCTTTATTGGTTTCTGTGTATTTTTCTATTTTTTGTTCATAAAATGTATTCCAACTATTACATGCCGGACATTTTCCTAGCCATTTGGGAGATTCGTTTCCACATTCACTACATACAAATACCGTTTTTGCTTTTGCCATATTACTCTCCTTTCTAAACCTCATTATAATATCACAAATGTCTTTGTTTTACAATATTTATATTATTAAATTAGACAACTTCATTAATGGTTGTAAAATTATAATAAATTAATTATTACAGTTGAAATATAAAAGGGACCCAAAGTAGCCTTGCGACTACTCGGGCCTTCCTTGTGAGGTTCTGATTATGCTTCTCCACCATTAAGAGCTTTCAGCACTTGCATTTTTTCTTCCCACACATTGTTGGTTTCCTTTACCAATGCCTCAGCCTCCTGCTGTTTCGCTTTTGTTTCCTGGAGCTTACTTTTTAGTCTGAGAATTTCTTCTGGATTTTTTTCCAGCAGCAGCTTCATTTCATAGTATCTCTCAAAATCGCGCAAACGATTTTGTTGAGAATGGGCGAGTGAAACCTGTCGATCTGCCAGGAGCACTTCCATCTGGGCATTGCCAATTTCTTCTTTAGTTGTCATGCTCATTTTAAAACCTCCTTAAATTGTACCTTTAGGGCACTTCATATATTTTACTCTTTTTAAGCTCCTTTGTCAAATTCTGTAAACACTAATCAGAAACAAATAGCATTTATTTCCTTTGATTTTCTTATCTTAAGATGTTATCATAATTATGAGGTGATTAAATGCAAAAGATTTATTCAGGTTTAAAAAATTTAGATAAAGTTACATATAAAATAATTAAATATGGCTTATTATTTTCTACTTTTGTCGGACTAATTGCAACAACATTCTTATGTTCTTACATAATATTAGGAGTTACATTTTTTTATTATTTAGGAATTACCCTAATCAAAGAAAGCTTTTTTCTTGCTGTAGAATTTATAATTTGTGGAATTATTGTAGATTCCATAAAAAAACAAACTTAGAGTCGATTTATATTACTCTATATTAATTTAACAAATATAATTTTCACATTTAGTTACATATCTTTATTAATATTTTATTTAAAAAATCAACCTTATTATAAAAAATAAAGTTGATTTTTAACATTTATATTTCAAACTTTTTGATTTAAATTATTTTAATCTTTCTATTTCTTCTTTTGTTAAACCTGTTGCTTTTTCTATTTGTTCTATTGTCATGTTTATTTTTAGGAGATTTTTTGCAATTTTTTTCTTTTCTTCTTTTTTTCCTTGAGCTATTCCTTGAGTCATTCCCTCTCTTAAACCTTTATCATATCCAGCATCTTCTA
>CALXJW010000010.1 GCA_944388725.1 uncultured Clostridia bacterium
TGGTGTATAACAATTGTAGGAATCCCATTTGGAATACAATTCTTCAAAATTGCAAAATTAGCTTTAGCTCCTTTTGGGTCAAGAATAATTTATTAAATGAACAAAGGGGACAGTCCTTAAAGTGCAAAATGCACAAAAGGGACAGTCCTTTAAATTTATTCTTTATGTGAAAAACGATTTGCCCTGTTATTATATATTTAGTTATAATCTTCAATATATAAAGCTTTAGCAATATATGGAGTGATTTCATTTATATCATACCATCCAGAACTTTTACTATCATTTTCAAGCCCATTGGGATTAGAAACATAAACCATATCATTATTATCACAAGCAAGTAAAACCATATAATGAGAAGCAGTTGTCCAACGATTATCAGAAGGCTTGTCCCAAACACAAATTAAAATGGGACGATTAGTTAGTAAATGCTCTTTTATAGAATTATTAGATAAATGTGAAGAATCGTAATAAAAGTCGGAATTTTTGATTTGAAATGTTTTAGATAATTCAGTAGAAATTGTAGAACTATCTAAAACAGGATAATATTTTTTCCTAAGATCTTCAGGGGTGTAATTTTTGCCATATCCGCTAAGTATTATAGAAATAGCAGTTATACCACAACCATTTTCTTCCATAGTACCACCCCAATATTCTTTACTACTCCAAGAAGAATTTCCATTTTGTTTATATTCTTTATATGTTTTTTTATTTTTTTTCTATCGTTGTAAAAGTAGTAAAATATCCATCTTTATTTTCTACTTTCTTTTGACCAGCACCAGAATAATTGCTATTAGAATTTTCTTTTATTATTTCATATTCTGCTGTATTAGAAGAACCCAATGTTGTTAGAGAAGTTTTAATAGAGTCAAAAGAAACATATTCAATCAATAAATAATTGTATTTTTGATATAAATAAACAAATAAAAAAACAATGAAAATAAAAGCAATAAATTTTTTAATATTTAATTTTTTCTTTCTCTTTTTCATATAAATGCCCCCTTAATATTTAGTTACATTATATAAAAAAGTTTTTAAGAAACTATTAATATAATCTTAAAGTTTTATTAAAATTTTAAGAAAAAATGAAAATACCTTATAAATATGCTATAATCAAAATAAAAAAGAACATAATAAAATAAAGAAGGGATAAAATGAGTAGAAAAAATAAAATAAAAATATTTAAAATGTTTTTAACCATAATTGTATTAATATTATTTTTAGGGATAACAATATATCTTTTTCCTGTAATGAAAGAACTTTCAACAGTAGAAGGTCAAATTGAATTTAAAAATAGAGTAGATAATTCTGGAATAATTGGTTTATTATCATTATTTGGACTTCAAGTAGCACAAATCTTTTTATTTATAGTACCAGGAGAACCTTTAGAGATATTAGCAGGAATGTGTTATGGAGCATTATGGGGAACAATTTTTATAATGATATCAGCATGTATTATATCAACAGTAATTTTCTTATTAGTTAGAAAATTTGGAAAGAAATTTGTTTATGAATTTTGTGATGAAAAAAGAGTTGTTAAAATAGAACAAAGCAAAATTTTTCGAAATCCCAAAAAAATAGAGTTAATATTACTCATTTCATTTTTTATACCAGGAACTCCAAAAGATTTATTAGTATATGTTTCTGGTTTATTACCAATAAAAACCTCAAGATTTATTATAATATCAACATTTGCAAGATTTCCATCAGTTATTTCATCAACATTGGCAGGTGCAAGTTTGGCTACTGGAAATTGGAAAATGAGTGTTATTTTATATGCAGTAATTTTTGTAATTGCTACAATAGTTGTTTTAATAATAAATAAATTTGATAAACACAAAATTACTCAAGAAGCTATTAATAGCATAAAATAAAATACTTCATACAAAAGTATGGAGTATTTTGCTTTTTTGTGATATTATATTTGCATAATTTATAATAAATTTTTAATGAAAATAGAGAGGGAGATATGAAAGATAAAATTAAATATATTATACCATTAATATCTACGACAGTAGTTAGTGGATATTTGTTCTATATTTTTGTGAATACACCTAATTTTATAACTAAAATTATAATGCTACCATTTTTAATTTGTGGAATTGCTTCAGTATTAAAAATATTTTTTCTGTTGATAGACAAACCACAATTTTCTAATTTGTGTAACAAAGTATATGGTATAAGTTTTTTTACATATGTATTTGGATTTTTAGGATATTGGTGTTATTTGAATATATTAGCAGGAAGCTATATAGCATTAGTATTTGCAATACCATTTTTAATAATAGCTATTAAAATGATGATGAAAACATTATTTAAAGGAAAAATTGATATGCCAGAAAATAAGGCGGTAAAAAAATTAAATATAATAAATCCTATAACAATAAGTTCTTTATTAATAGGAGGAGCACTTATATGTGGTATTGTTATGTTATTTTTTGGAATTAAGGGAACATATGATTTGAATAAAAAAATTCAGGGATACCAAGAAGTGACTGGATATTTTACAGATTATGATATTTATTCTTCTGATGAGGATGGCACAACCTATAAATTAATATATTCTTACAATGTGGATGGAAAGCAATATACAGTTTTTACTGATTATGGAACAAATGTTATACCCAAAGATAATAGCACAAAAACTATAAAATATAATCCAAATAATCCAGAAGAAGCAATTGTAACAGGTACAAATGCATCAATGGGCTTAATATTTATTGGGTTTATGTTTGTAATAATTCCAACAATTATGATATTAATATTTATATCAAAAAATGGATGTTTTGATAAATTAAACATTGATTTAATTGGTGCAATAATAGGATTAACATTTGCAGGTTTGGGCTTTGGAATATTATATATGTTAACAGGCACATTTTCGATACTAGAGATGTTTAGAACATATTCTTTAGTATATCTAATACCAGATTTAATAATTATTTTATTTATTGTTGTAGGAATTTATTTGTTAATTTCTAGTTTGTTTTTTAGGAGGAAAACAGAAAGAATATGAATTATATAATTAGAGAAATTGAAAAGAAAGATGATAAAATTGTAGAAAATATTATAAGAACATGTTTAATAGAATTTGGAGCAAATCACGAAGGAACAGCATGGGCTGATCCTAATTTGAATAGATTTTCAGAAGTATATAATAAAGAAGGATATAAATATTGGGTAGCTGAAAGTGAAGAGGGAGAAATTCTTGGCGGAGTTGGAATAGGAAAACTTGATGGCATTGATAATGTTTGTGAGTTACAAAAAATGTATTGCTTATCTAAAGCTAGAGGAACTGGAGTAGCTCATAAATTAATGGAGATAGCATTAGATTATGCAAAAAAATATTATAGTAAATGCTATATAGAAACATTAGATAATATGGTTGCAGCACAAAAGTTTTATGAAAAATATGGATTTAAAAGAATTTATGAACCATTAGTAAAAACAGAACATTTTGCATGTGATGTTAGGTATTTAAAAGAATTATAGAATAAGTATAAAAAACAAAAAGAAAAAACTTGACAACCACATACATAACGATTATAATATGTATGTGATTGTCAAAAAGGTGGTTATATGAATAATAAAGAAAAAATAATGAAAATAGTTGAAAAAAATAATGGAATTTTATATTCAAAGGAATTAAAAAAATATAACATTCATAGACAGTATTTAAAGGAACTAGAGGAACAAGGATATTTAAAAAAGGTATTTAGAGGAATGTATACAATAAAATATAAAGATATTAATGAATTTTTTATTATGAGTGAGAGATTTAAAAAAGGAATTTTTTCTCATAATACGGCTTTATATTTTTATGATTTAACTGATAGAACTCCTATAAAGTTTGATTTAACTTTTCCAAGTAATATAAGAATAGAAAATGAATATATTCAACCACATTATATAAAGGAAGATAAACATTTGTTAGGAGCTACTAAAATAAAGTTAAAAGATGCAACAGAAATAAAAATATATAATTTAGAAAGAACAATATGTGATATTATAAGGGATAGAAATAAAATGGACCCACAAATTTTTAATATTGCTATGAGAGAATATGCTAAAAGAAAAGATAAAAATTTGAATTTATTATATAAATATGCAAAAATGTTTAAAATAGAAAATAAATTAAAACAATATATGGAGGTTTTAGATTGAAAAGAAACACAATGAGTTTTAAGGCTATAATAAATAATATTGCAAAAGAAAATAAAGTATCTGCACAATCAGTTTTACAAACATATATGTTAGAAAGATTATTAGAGAGAATTTCGATTTCAAAATATAAAGATAATTTTATATTAAAAGGTGGTATGTTAATATCAGCAATGCTTGGGATAGATAGTAGAACTACTATGGATATGGATACAACAATAAAAGGTTTTTCACTGACAAAAGAAAATATAAATAAAATAATGAGTGAAATATGTTCTATTAATTTAGAGGATAATGTTACTTTTAAGATAAGAAATATATCATTAATAAGAGAAGATGATGATTATGGAGGATATAGAGTTACATTTGAAGCTAATTATTATAATGATATGCCAGTTATAATGAAAATTGATATTACAACAGGCGATAAAATTACATATAAAGAAGTTAAATATAGTTTTTCTTTGATGTTAGAAGACAGGAAAATACAAATTTGGTCTTATAATATTGAGACAATTATTGCAGAAAAATTTGAGTCAATAATAAAAAGAGGCGTTTTGGGAACTAGAATAAGAGACTATTATGATATTTATATGTTATTAAATACTCAAAGTAAAAATATAAATATGAAAACACTAAAAGATGCAATTATATCAACTTCTAATCATAGAGGGACAACTGATATACTTAGAGAATGGAAAGAAGTAGTAGATATATTAAAAGATGATGATACAATGAAAAAACAATGGACAAGATATCAAAAAAATAATTTTTATGCTGAAGATATTGATTATCAAGAACTAATAAAAAGTTTATATAAAATAGGAGAAATATTATAATAAAATAATCAGTTATCATAATATAATTTCAATATAAAACACAAAAATCATCAAAAGGTCTACACAAAAGCAAAAAAATGTGGTAATATATATAAAGGAAATAATTAGAAAAATTATATAAAAAGAAATAAAGGAGGAAATATTAATGTCAGGACACAGTAAATGGCATAACATACAAGCCAAAAAAGGAAAAGCAGATGCAGCAAGAGGAAAAATATTTACAAAATTAGGAAGAGAATTATTAATAGCAGTAAAACAAGGAGGACCAGATCCAGCAGGAAATTCAAAATTAAAAGATGTAATAGCAAAATGTAAAGCAGCAAATATGCCAAATGACACAATAAACAATGCAATAAAAAAAGCATCAGGAGAAGGAAGTACAGCAACATATGAAGAAGTTGTATATGAAGGGTATGGACCATGTGGAGTAGCTGTTATAGTAAATGCAAACACAGATAATAGAAATAGAACAGCAGCTGATGTAAGACACGTATTTGATAAAGCAGGAGGAAATTTAGGAACAACAGGATGTGTATCATACATGTTTAATAAAAAAGGAATGATAGTAATAGAAAAAGAATCAACAACAATGGATGAAGAAGAATTAATGATGTTAGCATTAGATGCTGGAGCAGAAGACTTCAATTCATCTGAAGAAGTATATGAAATAACAACTGAGCCATCAGACTTTTCAACAGTAAGAGAAAAATTAGAAGAAGCAGGTCTAACATTCTTAGAGGCAGATGTTCAAATGATACCAACAACAACAGTAAAATTAGATGAAGCTGGACAAGAAAAAATGGAAAGACTAATAGAAAGACTAGATGAATTAGATGATGTAATGGATGTATATCATAATTGGGAAGAATAAAAATCAATATTTATATAAAAAATAATGAATTAAATAGTTCTAAAAAACAAAAAGGAGCATATATATATAATATATGTTCTTTTTTTATTGCACAAAGGGGACAGTCCTTAAAGTGCAAAATGCACAAAAAGGAACGTCCCTAAAGTGCAAAATGCACAAAAGGGACACTCCTTAAATAGAAGAAGGAGGACAAGATGACAGGAATAGAAACAGTTTTAGAGTACATACCATATAACATAAAAAAACTTATCCAAGAATTTCAAGCATCTGACAATATAAATTTTCCTAACATAGAATGCATAGAAGAAATACGCTTAAGAGCGAACAAACCATTATGTATAAAGACAAGTAAAGGAACAGAAGTAATAGAATATATAGTAAGTCAACAAGAAATATTACAAACTTTCGAAAAAATTTGTGAAAATTCTGTATATTCATATAGAAAACAAATATGTGATGGATACATAACAATAAGAGGAGGAAATAGAGTAGGAATAGTTGGAAGTGCGGTAGTAGATAATGGACAAGTAATAAATATAAATTACATATCAAGTTTAAATTTTAGAATAGCAAGAGAAAAAATAGGATGCAGTAATAAAATAATAGAAGATATAGTAAATATAGAGCAAAATACTATATATAATACACTAATAATATCACCACCAGGATGTGGAAAGACAACGTTGCTAAGAGATATAATACGAAATATAAGTAACGGAATAAACGACTTAAATTTTAAAGGTAAAACTGTAGGAATAGTTGATGAAAGAGGAGAAATAGCTGCTATGTACAAAGGGATACCACAAAATGATATAGGGATAAGGTCAGATGTAATAGATAATATGCCCAAACCAGAGGCAATGAGAATATTAGTACGTTCTATGTCTCCAGATGTTATTGCATGTGATGAAATTGGAAGTATAGAAGATGTAAAAGCTATAGATTACGCAATGTGTTCAGGAGTAAAAGGAATATTTACAGCACATGGAAAAGATATAGAAGAGGTGAATAAGAATTCCGAAATATCTAAACTTTTACAAAAAAAAGTATTTGAAAGAATAATAAAATTAAATCCACAAAAGAGAGGAGAGGCACAGTGCATATGTGTCTAGGGTAATAAATATGGAAATTATAAAATTTATATTATTAATAGCAATATTTTTTGCATCAACTGGAATAGGATTAACTATTTCTAAAATGTTTGAAAATAGAGTAGCAGAGCTAAAAGAATTTAAAAACATATTAAACATAATAAAAACCAAAATAAAATTTACATATGAACCGTTAGGAGATATATTTGAACAAATAGCACAAAAACAGGAAACAAACATAGAAAAAATATTTGGAAAAATGGCTGTTCAAATTCAATTTATAAAAGTAAATGATGCTTGGTGCCAAACAATACAAAATGCTGATATAAGTATTAACCAAGAAGACAAAGATATTTTGAAGAAATTAGGAAAATTGCTTGGACAAACTGATGTTGAAGGACAAGTAAGTGAAATAGAAGTGACAGAACAATTCTTAGATATGCAAATATCAAAAGCAGAAGAAGATAAAAAGAAAAATCAAAAAATGTATAAAACATTAGGAATAGTTGCAGGTTTAGTTATTGTAATAATTTTAATATAAATTTAAAGGGGAATGAGAAAAATGGATATAAATTTATTATTTAAAATTGCAGCAATAGGAATATTGGTAGCAGTATTACATCAAGTTTTAGTAAGAGCGGGTAGAGAAGATCAAGCAATGATGACAACTTTAGCAGGATTAGTTATAGTATTATCAATGGTAATTCAAGAAATAAGTTCGTTATTTGAAACAGTTAGAACCTTATTTAATCTGTAATTTACAGGCATATAGAGGTGAGTTAATATCTATAAATGTAATTATCATAAAGGTATATATAGATTAATTTATAGAGGTGTAATATGGAAGAAATAATAAAAATAATTGGAATAGGTTTAACTGCTTTAGTAATTATAATAATTTTAAAACAATACAAACCAGAATATGCAATATATGTTTCAATAATAGCAGGAATATTAATATTATTTTTTGCAATGGAAAAAATATCTGGGATAGTAAATTTACTGCAATCAATCTCAGATAAAACATATATTAATAAAACATTTTTAAGTATTTTATTAAAAATAACAGGAATTGCTTTTATAACGGAATTTGCAGTAAGTGTTTGTTCAGATGCAGGAGAAAAAGCAATAGCAAGTAAAATAGAAATTGGTAGTAAAGTAATAATTGTAACAATGTCTATACCGATTATAACAAGTTTGTTAGAATTAATTATAGAAATATTACCATAAAGAGGTACATATGAAAAAATTAATTATAATTATATTGTTTATTTTTATGATTCCTAATATGGCTTTGGCAGAAAGTGCAGAAGACAACGAATCAGAAAACAACCAAACAGATGAAGAAATTATGAGTTCAACACAAGAACAATTTAATATATCGGATTTTGTAAAAGAAGCGGAAAAATATACTGGAGATTTTTTAGAAGATATGTCAATAAGTGACATATTAAATTCAGCAATAAAAGGAGAAATAGATAATCAAACATTTTATCATAAAATATTAAAAATATTAGGGTCAGAAGTAAATTCAAGTTTAAAAATATTAATAAGCATATTAGTAATAATAATCATTCATGGAATATTAAAATCAATAACAGACAATTTAGAAAATAATAATATATCTCAAATAATATACTTTGTTCAATATATATTAATAGTAACATTAATAATGTCAAATTTTACTGAAACAATCAATTTATTAAAAAATACAGCAAATGATTTAGTTGGATTTATAAATTTATTAATACCATTGTTATTAACATTAATGATATACACTGGAAGTATAGCAACAAGTACTTTATTAGAACCAATAATACTGTTTGCAATTAATTTTATAGGGAATATAATAAATAACGTATTAATACCAATAGTTTTAATAATAGTAGTATTTTCAATAATTTCCAAAATATCAGAAAGAGTTCAAATAGAAAAACTGTCGAAATTCTTAAAATCCAGTGTTACATGGTTCTTAGGAGTTATAATCACGATATTTGTTGGAGTTGTTTCATTAGAAGGAACACTGAGTAGTAGTGTAGATGGAATAACAGCAAAAACAACAAAAGCAGCAGTATCATCAGTAATACCAGTTATCGGAAAAGTATTAGGAGATGTTGTTGATAGTGTATTAGGATGTGGAGTTATATTAAAAAATGCAGTTGGACTTGTTGGCGTAATAATAATAATAGGAATATGCGTTTTGCCAATAATAAAAATAGCAACATTAAGCATAATATATAGCTTAGCATCTGCAGTAGTACAACCAATAGCAGATGACAAAATAGTAAAACTTTTAGATGAAATGAGTGGAGTGTTTAAAATTATGTTAGCGATACTATGCTCACTTTCTGTAATGTTAATAATAGGCATTACATTAGTTGTAAAAATATCAAATAGTGGGATGATGTACAGATGATAAATTTTTTAAGTTCATGGGCAGAACAAATAGTCTTAGCAGTTATAATAGCTACAATAATTGAGCTAATATTACCAAATAGTAAAAACAAAAAATATATACAAATGGTAATAGGAATATACATAATGTTTAATATAATATCACCAATAATCAAAAATAAAGATATATTATCAGTAGAAGAAATTAATATAGAAAATTATACAACAAATTCTGAATATGTAATAGATCAATCTTCAATGGATAAAAGGTTAGAGAAAATATATTTAGAAGAATTAGAAGAAAATGTAACAGCAAAATTTGAAGATGCAGGATACACAGTTAGCAAATGTGAAATAGATGCAGAATTAGATACAACACAAAAAAATGCTGGAATACATAATATTAGTGTAAAAATTAAAAGTCCAGCAGAACAGTCAGAACTTGATAAAATTAAAACAGAAATTGCAACAGAGTATGAAATAGAAGAAACTAAAATAAGTGTAATAGTTAAGTAATTAGGAGGCATATAATGTTAAAAGAAAAGTTTAATTTTTTTAAAAATGATGGTGAGGGGAAAGACAAAAAAAGACAGATAGAAAATATAGTTTTTTTTATAGTGATTTTAATTGTAACAGTTTTAATTATAAATAATATGTGGTCATCTGATAAAACGGAAGATGACGATACAAATAGTGTTTCTTCAAAAGTATTAGCAGAAACCGAAGGAACAGAAGTTAAAGATGATTTAGAAGAAAGATTAGAAGATGTATTAGAAAGTATAAGCGGAGTTGGTGAAGTAAAAGTATTAATTAAATATTCAGAAAGTAGTACTGTAGTTGCAATGTATAATGAAACAAGTTCCGAAAGTATTACACAAGAAAGTGATGGAGATGGAGGAAACAAAAATACAACAGAAACAGAAAGCAAAAAAGAAATTGTATATACAGATGAAGATGGTAAAAGCAAACCAATTACAGAAAAAGTAGTAATGCCAACAATAGAAGGTGCAATAATTACTGCACAAGGTGCACAAAACGCCAACACAAAATCTGCAATAGTAAGTGCAGTTGAAGCGGTTACAGGTTTGGCAGTACATAAAATACAAGTTTTTGAGATGGGAGAGTGAAAATATGAATATTAAAGGAAAATTAAAAAAAGGTTCAATTGCTATATATGTATTAGCATTAATGCTTGTTACAGCAGGTTATTGGAATTATATTTCTCAAGAGTCTAAGACAATACAAACAGTTGCAGAAACTGAAAAAAATACAGAAAATAATGCGGTTGATGAAAATTTGGGAGATGCAACTCTTGTAAGTAATAATGAATTGATAAAAGAAGAAAATGAAAAAGACGAGGAACAGCAAAATCAAGAAATATCAGAAGATGAGAAAGAAGAAACTCAAGAAACAAGTGATAGCACATATGATGGATATTTTGAAGAGTCAAAATTATCAAGAGATACAATGTATTCTCAAACATTAGAAACTTATCAAGGAATTTTAAATAATTCTAATGTTTCTGAAGAACAAAAGGCTGTTGTGACACAAGAAATTGCAAATTTAAATAAGGAAAAAAATGCTATTATGATTTGCGAGAATTTAATTTGTACAAAAGGTTTTTCTAATTGTGTTATTTTTGTGAATACAGATAGTATTAGTGTTATTGTTGAGTCAGAAGAATTACAACAAGACCAAATTGCTCAAATTCAAAACATTATTTCTAGAGAAATGGGAGCAGAAATAGAAAATATACATATTATGACAAAATGATATAAAGATTATAAAACACTTTAAATTTATTAATAAGTTTAAAGTGTTTTTAACATATTTATTCTAAAAAACATAGGCAAAAACAATTAAAAATATTGATTTTAAAAAAAATTATTGATATACTTTTAATTAGAGATATAATGTATCAATGAAGGGAGTACACAAGAAAAATGAAAGAAAAAATAATTAATAAAAATAATATAATAAGAAATTCAGAAAAGGGAGCAATAACATTATATGTATTATTAGCTTGCTTATTTTTTGTATTTACTCTTACAGGAGTATATACATCTAATTTAAATAGATTAAAAGCGCAAGAACAAGATATAAAACAAATACAAGAAAATTATGCAAGAGAATTAAAGGATATAGATAATGTATATGAAGAAATGAAAAGCCCATTAAAAGTTGGAGATTATATTAATTATGTGCCAGATGAAAATACAACAGGATATTCCAAAAGTCAATTAACATCAACAATAACTGGGTCAACAAGTAATACAAGCACAATCACACAAGATAAACAATATACAAGAGATGGAGAAGGAATGACATGGCAAATATTAAGAATACATGAAGACGGAAGTATAGATTTAATAGGGAGTCCAACAACCCAAGCTATACACTTTAAAGGAGCAAATGGATATAATAATGGAGTAACAGTAATGAATGATATATGTGAAACCTTATATAGTAATGAAAAATTAAATGCAACAGCAAGAAGCGTAAATTATAAAGATTTAGAATATTGGTTGACAGATAAAGGAAAAACAGTAAGAGATGAATATTTAGCATATTCAGGAGGACCAGCATATGGACATACACAAACATATACATCATCAAATTATAGATATTATCCGAATTTATATGCACAAGAAATAGGAGCCAAAATAGATTCTGGATTAAGTGGATTAACAGCAGGTATTGACAAAGAAACAGGAAATATTAAAGGATTAGAAATAAGTGATAAAGGAACAGCAACCAGTAGCACAAGAGCAAATACAAGTTTAACAGTAACACAAACATATTGGTATAATTCTGTAGATGATACAAATTTGGGAGAAGGATATAATGCATTAAAAACAAGTGGTTCTTACTGGGTTGCTTCTCGTTATGTTAATTGTAGTTCTAATAACGCTATTTTTGGTTTACAGACTGTTAACAATTTTCTTGTTGGTGGAGTGTTTGTTTCAACTAACTATTCTATTGATGTTAGCGATTATCTTCGTCCGGTAGTTTCTTTAAGTCCTAATGTCCAAATAGAAAACTGTACAGGAAAAAACAGTATAACTAATATGCATACAATAATATAATAGTGCAATATTAAAATGTGTAAAAATTTTATGTAAAATATTTATTTTTTTTCAAAAATGTGGTATTATAATAATATTGAAAAAAGGCGAGGTTGAAAAAATGAAAAAAATCATTTTCAACCTTAATAAAATGCCTAAGAAAGGGATGAAATAAAATGAGTGAAGACCCGACTGAAAATCCAAAGCTGAAAATAAATAAGGATATATTAAGTGTGAAACAAACAAGTTTTCACTCATTTTTGGGTGTATAAAACTATTTTTTGCTCGCTTATTAACCTTATTTAGATAAAATAAATAAGGGGGAAATAAAATGGAGATAGAAGAAGTAAAAGAACTTTTAGAAAATAAGAAATTTAATGAATTAAAAAACAAATTAAGTGAAATGAAATGTGCGGATATATCAACAATATTAGATGAACTTGATAAAGAAAGTGTAATCAAAGTATTTAGAATACTGTCAAAAGAAAAAGCGGGAATGACATTTTCTTATATGGAATCAGACATGAGAGAAAAATTAATTCAGGATTTAACAGATGCTGAGTTAAAGAATGTTATGGATGAATTATTTATGGATGATACAGTAGATTTAATAGAAGAAATGCCATCAAACATAGTACCAAAAATATTAAAAGTAATAAGTAAAGAAGATAGAAAAACAATAAACGAATTATTAAAATATCCAGAAGACAGTGCTGGAAGTATAATGACAACAGAATTTATAGACTTAAAAGAAACAATGACAGTAGAACAAGCATTACAAAGAATAAGAAAAATAGGATTAGATTCAGAAACAATATATACATGTTATGTATTAAGTGAGAACAGAATATTACAGGGAATAATAAACATTAAAGACATACTATTGTCTAAAAAAGAAAAAATAATAAAAGACTTAATGGAAACAAACATAATATCTGTTACAACAGAAGAAGACAAAGAAGAAGTGGCCAAAAAATTTGATAAATATGATTTCTATGCATTGCCAGTAGTTGATAAAGAAAATAGATTGGTA
This sequence comes from uncultured Clostridia bacterium, assembly GCA_944388725.1. GTDB lineage: Bacteria > Bacillota > Clostridia > TANB77 > CAG-508 > CAG-269. The sequence goes on from CALXJW010000010.1 coordinate 13,452, forward strand.
GGTATAATAACAATAGATGATGCTATTAATGTAATGCAAGATGAAGTTACAGAAGATTTTGAAAAAATGGCAGCAATTCAACCAAATGAAGATGGATATTTTGAAACATCAGTATTTAAACATGCCAAAAATAGAATTGTTTGGCTATTAGTATTAATGTTATCTTCTGCATTTACAGGTAGTATAATAACACAATATGAAGAAGCATTTGCAGCAGTACCACTTTTAGTAGCATTTATACCAATGATAATGGGAACAGGTGGAAACTGTGGTTCGCAAAGTTCAACATTAATAATACGTGGATTAGCAACAGACGAAATTGAAATGAAAGATATCCTTAAAGTCCTATGGAAAGAAATAAGAGTATCAATATTAGTTGGCATAGCATTAGCAATAGTAAATGGAATAAGAATAATGATTCAATATCAAAATATTCAACTAGCAATAGTATTAGGAATAACATTAATAGCAACTGTTACAGTATCAAAAATATTAGGATGTTTATTACCAATGACCGCAAAAAAATTAAAATTAGATCCTGCAATAATGGCTGCACCTTTAATTACAACATTAGTAGATGTATGCTCAATATTATTATATTTCCAAGTAGCTACATCTATAATGGGACTTTAAAGGAGGGATAATATGGAAATAGAAGAAATAATAGATAATTTAATAAAAGAGAAAAAATATACAGAATTAAAAGAAAAACTAAAAGAAATGAAAAGTGCAGATATATCTGGAATAATAGACGATATGAATAAAGAAGATGCTGTGATAATATTTAGATTATTATCAAAAGAAAAAGCAGGAATGACATTTTCATATATGGAAACAGATATGAGAGAAAAACTAATACAAAGTTTTACAGATTCAGAATTAAAAAATATATTAGATCAATTATTTATGGATGATACTGTAGACTTAATAGAAGAAATGCCATCAAATGTTGTCACAAGAATATTAAAAAATGTAAATAAAAATGATAGAAAAATAATAAATGAATTATTAAAATATCCAGATGATAGTGCTGGAAGTATAATGACAACAGAATTTATAGATTTAAAAGAACAAATGACAGTAGAGGATGCATTAGAGAGAATTCGTAAAATTGGAACAGATTCAGAAACAATATATACATGCTATGTACTTGACCAAAAAAGAAAATTAAAAGGAATTATAGGAATAAAAGAATTATTATTAGCAAAAGAAAATACATTAGTTTCAGACCTAATGGAAACAAATATAATTTTAGTAAATACTTTGGAAGACAAAGAAGAGGTTGCTAAAAAATTCGATAAATATGATTTATATGCATTACCAGTTGTAGACAATGAAAATAGATTAGTAGGAATAGTAACAGTAGATGATGCTATGAATGTTTTACAAGATGAGGTAGAAGAAGACTTTGAAAAAATGGCAGCTATGCAACCAAATGAAGATGGATATTTTGAAACATCAGTATTTAAACATGCAAAAAATAGAATTTTATGGTTGTTAATATTAATGTTGTCTTCTGCAATAACAGGAGGAATTATAACAAATTATGAAAATGCATTTGCAGCAGTACCACTTCTAGTAGCATTTATACCTATGATAATGGACACTGGTGGAAACTGTGGTTCACAAAGTTCGACATTAATAATACGTGGTTTAGCTACAGACGAATTAGAATTAAAAGATATATTTAAAATTTTATGGAAAGAAATCAGAGTAGCAGTTGTTGTAGGATTAATTTTAACACTTGTAAATGGACTTAGAATTTTTGTACAATATAAAAGCCTTCAACTTGCACTTACCGTGGGATTAAGTATAACAGTTACAGTAATTATGTCAAAAACTATAGGATGTTTATTGCCATTAATAGCAAAAAAATTAAAATTAGATCCAGCAATTATGGCAGCACCACTTATTACAACAATAGTAGATATTCTTTCAATATTGCTATATTTCCAAATAGCAACAATAATAATGGGAATGTAAATATGGGGACGGTTCTCTTTTTGCCCAAGGGAAAAAAGAGAACCGTCCCTATTTTTGCTTTGTGAATTTTATGTGAAATTAGCACTCTTATATTGACATTGCCAAATTAAAGATATATAATAAGCAATGTTAAAGGAGAGTGTTTTTATTATGGAAACAAAACAATTTAAAGCAGAATCTAAAAGATTATTAGATTTAATGATTAATTCAATTTATACAAATAAAGAAATATTTTTAAGAGAATTAATCTCAAATGCAAGTGATGCAATAGACAAATTATATTATCGTTCACTTACAGACAAGAATATCACAGTAGACAGAACAAAATTAGAAATTAAAATTGATTTAGACAAAGAAAATAGAAACATTATAATAACAGACAATGGATGTGGAATGACAGAACAAGAATTAGAAAATAATTTAGGAACAATAGCACAAAGTGGTTCATTAGCATTTAAACAAACAAATGAGAAAAAAGAAGATATAGATATTATAGGACAATTTGGAGTTGGATTCTATTCAGCATTTATGGTAGCAGATAAAGTAACAGTAGAAAGCAAATCAGTAGATAGCCAAGATGTATATAAATGGGAATCAACTGGAGCAGAAGGTTATACAATAGAAAAAGTAGAAAGCACACAAAATAATCCTGGTACAAAAATAACATTACACATAAAACCAGATACAGAAGATGAAAAATACAGTGAATTTTTAGATGAATATAAAATTCAAGAACTAATAAAAAGATATTCAGATTATATAAGATATCCTATAAAAATGGATATAGAGCATAGCCATAAAAAAGAAGGAACAGAAAATGAATATGAAAAAGTAATTGAAACAGAAACAATAAATAGTATGATTCCTATATGGAAAAAAGAAAAAAGCAAAGTAACAAAAGAAGAATATAACAGTTTTTATACAGAAAAATTTAATGATTTTGCACAACCATTAAAAGTAATACATTCATCAGTAGAAGGACAATTTAGTTATAATGCATTATTGTATATCCCATCACATTTACCATATGATTATTATGCACAAGATTACGAAAAAGGTCTACAATTATATTCTAACGGTGTACTAATAATGGATAAGTGTGGAGACTTATTACCTGATTATTTTGGATTTATAAAAGGATTAGTAGATAGTCAAGATTTATCATTAAATATATCAAGAGAAATGCTACAACATGATAGACAATTAAAAATAATTGCAAAAAATATAGAAAATAAAATAAGAACAGAATTACAAAATATGCTTAAAAATGATAGAGAAAATTACGAAAAATTCTTTAACACATTTGGAATGCAATTAAAATATGGAACTTACAATAATTATGGAATGGACAAAGACAAATTAAAAGATTTATTAATGTTCTATTCATCAACAGAAAAGAAATTAGTAACACTAGGTGAATATGTATCAAGAATGAAAGATGGACAAGATACAATATATTATGCTTGTGGAGAATCAATAGATAAAATAGATTTATTACCACAAGTAGATTCTGTAAAAGACAAAGGTTACGAAATATTATATTTATCTGCTAGTGTAGATGAATTTGTAATGCAAGTTTTAATGGAATATGAAGGCAAAAAATTTGCAAATGTATGTGCAGATAATATAGATTTAGAAACAGCAGAAGAAAAAGAAGAACTAAAAAAAGTAAATGAAGAAAATAAACCAATGTTTGATTTAATGAAAGAAGCAATAAATGGTGAAGTAGATAGTGTAAGATATACACACAAATTAAAAAATCACCCAGTATGTTTAACAAGCGAAGGAGCACTTTCTGTAAAAATGGAAAAAGTTATAAATTCTATGCCAAATGAAGAAAGTGTTAAAGCACATACTATCTTAGAGATAAATGAAAATCATCCTATTGTAAAAAAACTAAAAAATTTATATGAAAATAATAAAGATGATTTAAAAGAATATACAAAAATTTTATATGCACAAGCAAGACTTATAGAAGGTTTACCAATAGATAATCCTACAGAAATTAGTAATTTAGTTTGCAAAATGATTGCAAGGTAAATTTGGGGACGGTTCTCTTTTTTCTCTTTCGTGGAAAAAAGAGAACCGTCCCCATTTTGCACCAATCTTCAATGTTTACATATAATATAATATGACAATTAACATTGGAGGGATATTCATGGAAAAAATACTAGAAATAAAAAATATTTGTAAAAATTATCAAGCAAAAAACGGAGAAATAGCAGCACTGAAAAATATAAGTTTTGATGTAAAAAAAGGCGAATTTATAAGCATAATAGGACCAAGTGGATGTGGAAAATCAACATTATTATCTATAATATCAGGGTTAGAAAGCAAAACATCAGGTGAAATCTACATAAATGGTAAAATAGGTTATATGTTACAAAAAGACAATTTACTAGAATGGAGAACAATATACAATAATGTACTATTAGGCTTAGAAATTCAAAAGAATATAACAGCAGAAAATAAAAAATATGTAGAAGAATTATTAAAAAAATATGGATTATATGAATTTAAGGACAAATATCCAACACAGCTATCAGGAGGAATGAGACAAAGAGTTGCATTGATTAGAACACTAGCGATAAGACCTAATATTTTACTATTAGATGAAGCTTTTTCAGCATTAGATTATCAAACTAGATTAATGGTTACAGAGGATGTTTATAAAATATTAAAAAACGAAAATATTACAGCATTAATGGTTACCCACGACATTTCAGAAGCAATAAGTATGTCAGATAGAGTAGTGGTTCTTTCTAAAAGACCAGCTACACTTAAAAATATACATGAAATTGATTTTGAAATGGATAACAGAACACCATTGAATTGCAGAGAAAATATTAAGTTTAGTAAATATTTTAATTTAATGTGGAAGGAGCTTGATGAACATGAAAAAAAATAGAAATATACAAATGTCGGAAGATAGAAGAAAATATCTAAAAAAAGTTAAACTACGAAAAATAGAAATAATTGCTACTCAAATATTAGTTATAATATTATTTATTTCATTATGGGAAATATTAGCTCAAAAAGGAAAAATAGACAGTTTTATAACAAGTCAACCATCAAGAATATTAGAAACTTTTATGAATTTATCTTCTAATAATTTATTGGAACATCTAAGAATAACTCTAATTGAAACATTGGTAGGATTTTCGTTGGGAACAATTCTGGGAAGTTTGATAGCAATAATATTATGGTGGTCTCCATTTATTTCTAAAGTATCTGAACCGTTTTTAGTTATATTAAACAGTTTGCCTAAAGTAGCATTAGGTCCTGTAATTATAATTTGGGTTGGTGCAGGTATGCCTGCAATAATTGTAATGGCATTATCTATTTCTTTAATAGTTACAATATTAGATATATTAAATGGTTTTTTACACACTGATAAAGAGAAAATTAAAATGGCTAAAACCTTTAATGCAAATAAGTTTCAAATATTAACAAAAATTATAATACCTTCAAACATACCAACTTTTTTTAATACTTTAAAAGTAAATATTGGTTTATCACTAGTTGGAGTAATATCTGGAGAATTTTTAGTCTCAAAAGGTGGCCTAGGATATTTAATAGTATATGGTGGTCAGGTATTTCAACTTGATTTAGTAATGACAAGTGTAATAATTTTGGCTATTGTAGCAGCTTTAATGTATGAAAGTATTGTTCTATTACAAAAAAGATTTGTAAAATAAAAAGCAGGCATATGTGCGAAATCATTATTTCGCACATATGCCTTTTTGGATGGTTACAACCTATTCACTGCAACATTTCAAGAAAATATTCATCAGGGATTATTAAAGCATCCCGACAGAAATCTAAAATGAATTCTTTTTTAGCATCATCTTTTATGCCGTTGGCATAGTTACGGGTTGCATGGCAAATAATATCTTGTGCCATCATAATTAATTCATCCTTGGAATATGCCTTGGGCATCTT